>JANQQO010000086.1 GCA_028289305.1 Rickettsiales bacterium
GATGTATGTGCGCTGGGAGCTTACTCTACTGGCACAATTGGGATTTGGGCTGGATTTGAGCGCGTGCGCGGTGACGGGCGAGGTGGAGGGGCTCGCCTATGTTTCGCCACGCAGTGGACGCGCGGTGACGGCTGAAGGGGCGGGTGCGTATCGCGATCAGTTGCTGACATTGCCGCGTTTCTTAGCCGGCGAGGCGGGTGGCAGCGAGGCTGCGCATGAGGATGCGATGCATGGGCTGCGCCTGACCGGGTATTTCTTGGAGAAATGGGTGTGTAGTGAGATGCGGCGTGATTTGCCCGATGCGCGGGAGCGGCTAGTGGGGTTATTGGAGCGGGAAGCGTGTCACGCAGAGTGAGTGTGGGGATTACGAAGTATCATTGTTTCTATCCCCCCTTCGAAGAGAGCGCCGGTTAACGTAATTTTTTGCGGCTCTTCCGGCTTTTTTGGCACCTTTAATTGCTGCGCGGGTGGGTGCAGTGGCGGTTCTGACCGCCGGGTTTTCTACAAGCTCGTCGGCGACAGCGCCGCTGACCGCTTCTAAGCCACTCTGGCCACCATCACGCCTGGTGAGGCGTTTGGCGACGCGATCACGCATCGGTTTGGTGAGGGCTTCGCCGAAATCTTCCACCGAGGTGGCGGCTCCACCCGGTGCAGCGTAGGCTGGCTGGGTGAAGATGGGCGCGGCTGTTAAGCCTTGATATTGGCTGAGCTCTTGCGCGATCGACGGGACTTTGCCCAGGAAGTTTGCGGCGACCAGATTGAGGATTAAAAAAGCGATGGAGTAAAATAGCCCATGCAGCATCATGCTGAGGAAATTGGGTAGACCGCTACTACCCTCCTCTTCTGCGGGATCAAGAATTTGTGGGAACGTGGCATTAAAAGTAGTAACGCCAAGGTCTCTGCTGTAGCTTCCCTCCTCTATAATAATCGGAGTAGCTGCCTGCTGGATGGCATCGCTGCAGGTTTGGTCTGCTGTGCCATATTGTATGCCACAGAGGAAATCTGCCATATCAGAGATATCGGCAAGTAGGAAGATGAAGACGAGCACCAGCACCGGCTGTAAGACAAAATTGATGACCGAGGCAAGCCAGGTGAAGAAGAAGCGCTGGGTTTGGGTGAAGAGCAATAGGGTGATGAAAATCGGTGTGAACATAAGCAAGAAGGTGAGTGCCAGGATGGCGGTAGCATAGCTATAGAGAATGCGAATGAAGGCCCAAAGAGCGGCGAGCATGGCATAGAACAATGTCAGGGAAAACGGGATGCCGATGCCGGTGATGAAAAACGCTGCGGCCATCACCAAAATACCGACCATATAGGAAGAGCCGAGCATCATATCAAACAGGGTATCGACATTTTCAAAGATGGTGAGACGTTTTTCTGCCGCGCTGGCATTCGGGTCATCGGGCACAAATACATTATCGCGATCCAGCTCAAACAGGAAGGCAGAGAGCCCATCGAAGATGTTCATCGTGAAATCATACACCCAGAAATAGAACATTTCCGGGTCGGTAGCGACGGCATAGATCAGACCGATGCGAATGACGCGCATAATAAAATCATAGGCTTCAAGACGCACCAGGCCGAAGGAAATAGCGATGCCATAAATGATGACATAGAGCATGAGCAGGGCTTGCAATACGGGCTTGACCGCATTGGCGATTTCGCAATACATGCTGAACATCGCCTCTGCCATGAGCGATTGCACGATACACATCGTGCCGGCGACGTAGTGCGTATCGAAACTATTGGTATTTGCATCATAGCTGATGAGGTTACAATCCTGCATATCCGGCAGGCTGGTATCTTCCAGCACATAGGCAGAAAGCCCATCAACGGCACAACTAAACCGCGCATCTGCCAAAGCCAGATTAGGAGTAAACCAGAATAGGGCGATGAGGCAGAAGGCAGTGAGTTGTTTGAGCGGTGTCATTTTGCTTGTTCTTTAAACGGCGGTAGCCAGTGTTCGGGCGCATCCCCATATTCTTGCCGTAGCGTATCGAGCAGGGTGATGTTCTCTGGCTTACCGGAGAGCACGGCGACAATATCGCGTGCGTGGTTTAGGTTAAGGCGGGCGACAACGGCCTCGCCGGCGTGTTTTAATAGGAATTCGCGCTTATCGCGCTTCATCTGCTTGAGCAGGGAAAATTCAGGGCGCGTGAGGCCAAACACATGGGTATACGCATTGGTGGCCTTGGTATTGGGTAGGAAGATTTGCGTCGCGATCTTATCAGCAATCTCGCGGGTGATGTTGCTTTTCTGTGCATCTTCAACATGGGCGGTGGCAAGAATCGCCATGGTGTTTTTGCTACGCAGATCATCAAGCCAGTTGGTAATGAACGGGGCGAAGGCCGGCCGGTCGATCAGCGACCAGGCTTCATCGAGCACGATCATGGTGGGCGTGCCGTCGAGCGTTTCGCGGATGCGGTGCAGCAGATAGGTGATGATGGGCACAACGGGCGTATTCTCCTGCACCATCTCGGTGAGGCCGAAGCCATGCACGGGATTATCGAAAGAGAGCTCGTCTTCGGCGTTATCGAAGATATGCGCATAGGGCCCATCGCCGATCCAGGCGGTGAGCTGTTTGGCGGTATCGCCACTGCCCTCAGGCCAGAAACGGGTGATCAGCGGACCAAGGCGGCGCTCGCCTTCAGCCAGGCCGAATGCGTATTCCACCGCTTGCTCTGCGAGTTTATCGTCCTCTGCGGAGACCGCACCGCCCTCGCCCATAATCAGGTAATGCAGCCAGGTTTTAAGGAATTGGCGGTTTTCTTCGCTGTCACTGAGGCGCAAAGGATTCATGCGCAATTCCGTGGCAGCAGGATCTTTCAATACGCGCTTATACGCGCCGCCTATCGCGCGCAGGAAGATCTCCGAGGCGCGTTCTTGATCGAAGAAGAAGAGGCGATTGCCGTATTTGCGTGCTTCGCAGGTGAGGAAATTGAGCAGCACGGTTTTGCCCGAGCCATACGGGCCGATGATGGTGGCATGGCCGTTATCTTTATCGTGGAAATTGAAGAAATACGGCGTGCCGGCCTTGGTGTGGAACACCGTGATGGCCTGGCCCCAATGGTTGTTATCGCGCTTGCCGGCGGGGAAGTTATAGAGCGAGGCGAACCCGCCCATGCGCGCGGTGTTGATGGGCGAGAGGCGGCGTAGGAATTCGAAATTGCCGGGTAGTTGTGCCCAATAGCATTCCTCCATCACCACGTCTTCACGGATGAGCAATACGCCCATCTCGCCGAAGATATTGAAGGCCTCAGCGACTTTTTGCTCCAGCGCCGGCACGGCATCATCGAGCAGGGTGACGGTCAGCTGGTGCTCACCGAAATCGACCGCGCGGCCTTTATTGCTTTCCATAATTTCGGTGAGGCCCGAGGCTTTGGCGAGTTCTTTATCACCGCTGATACGCAAGATTTCCGCCTGGTGCTCGTATTTTTTCAACACCAGATCGTTATTAATGAAATCGAACGTCTCGGTGATGATGAATTCCTGATCGCGCTGCAGGAAGGTGTCAATGACGCTGGCATTGACCTCGTGATATTCTTTCACCGATAAGAT
>JANQQO010000186.1 GCA_028289305.1 Rickettsiales bacterium
TCATGCTTTTAGCAATCTGGTACACCGAAGGCGCGTTATCGTTCTTATGGTGCGCAGATGCGGAGAGGTGGCCGAGTGGTTGAAGGCACTGGTCTTGAAAACCAGCAGGCGGGCAACCGTCTCGTGGGTTCGAATCCCACCCTCTCCGCCATTGTTCGAACACATAACTCGTTGATTTACGTTTGTTTTATTAAGATTTTTAGGCTTAAGTGTTCGGGACATTCGAACCATAAACTAGACTATGTACAGAATACCTAAAGATTTAGATATAAAAGATATCATTGGTTATGACCTTAATTTACTTGGTCTTGGGAGATACGATGTTCAATTAAATTTTAATGGCTCAGGTATAAAAATGTGTATCCAGGGAAATATTTCTCTGCTCCAGAACGACAAACTCATCGCAACCTGGGATGAAGAAAAGAATTGGTCTTCTATTGAGTTTCAAAAAATTTTAAATGCAACAGTAGAGGGTTATTCTGTACCCAACGAACATCTTTTAGAGATAAAATTTAAAGGTGGTATTGTTCTTCAAATACATGACAATTCAGATCAATACGAGGCTATGCAAATATATTTTGATGACAAAACAAAACCCACTATAATCGTTTGACTGTTTGTGGGACAGATAGCCTTAAAACAAACAACCTACTCTCCTCAACAGTTCGAATAACGTCCATTACGCTCCGCCACAAAGGTCACAAAATCACCATGCGTTTTACTGTTATCTTTATCATTACTTTTCTCTCTTTCTCTCAAGCGATGGCGGCGGAGCGCATCACGGAAGCAGATCTGCCAGAAGCGGTGCTGTTTGATATTAGAGATACAGAAAATGCATGCCTGCTTGAATCACTTAAGGGAAAACAGATCACGGAACAGCGCCCCATCAAAAGCGATCTCAATCGCGTTATTAAGCGTGCAGATCTGAATCATGACGGGCTGACTGATTTTATTATATTCACCTATTCTATTTACTGTGAGCTAGGCGCTGCTTTTATGTGGGGTAATGGTGGAATACCAGTTGGTATTTATGTTGGTACACCAGATGGTAATGCTTCTTATGCCTTTGATAAGACAGTATGGAGTGTATACATCGAGCAGGAGGGCAATAAATCTGTAGTCTGGGTGGGTGTTGGCGGTGGTTATTGCGGACAAAAACACTTCAAGAGTCGTGCCGATGCGATTCGGTGTGATAGAAAGCTCTTATGGGATTCCAACACACAACAATTTGAGTTTGCCCCCTTGGAGCAGGCGCGGTTTTATGAATAGCCCACCTATCCCTTTGTAAATATGTCACAGTGCGCTGGGTGTTGCGTCATATTGACACAGTCACGCCACAATATATTTGACCCTTTGTATAAATAACCACAAGATACGGTGGTGCTTGGGGGGTGGTCCTTAGCGCAATTAAAAAAAATCCAGTCATTCGCTCTCTTAAAAGCAAAGGAGAATCCTAGTATGCGCTGCTTTAAAACACTGTTTATTGCATCTACCATCCTCACCTCATCTATCGCTTCTGTGCAGCAGGTGTCTGCGGCTGATTCTTTGGAGCAAGCGTTTAAAGAAGGCACGCCGTACATTGATGCGCGGTATCGTTATGAATTTGTGGATCAAGATGGTGTGGCAGAAGATGCGCATGCGTCTACCTTGCGTACGCGGTTGGGGTATAAATCAGGAGAATTTAAGAACTTCTCTGGTGTGCTGGAATTTGAAAATATCACGCAGATTGGCTCGGATAATTTTAACGACACGCTAAATAGACGCACCGACCACCCTGTAGTAGCGGATGTGGAAAACACAGAAGTCAATCAGGCATTTTTGCAGTTTACCGGCATTCCTGACACACGGGTACGTGTTGGTCGGGAGCGGATTAACATTGATAACCAGCGTTTTATCGGCTCTGTTGGCTGGCGGCAGAATGATCAAACATTTGATGCGGGTACAATTGTAAATACCTCTATTCCTGATACCACAGTCACCTATGGGTATATCAATAATGTGAACCGTATCTTTGGTGATGATTCTGCGGCGGGTGATTTTGAATCTAATAGTCATATTGTGAATATTGCCAATAAGAGCACGCCGCTGGGGACGATCACCGCCTATGGCTATTTCTTAGATTTTGAAGATGAGGCGCCCGCACTTTCTAATCAAACATTTGGGATAAGCTTGGTGGGCAAGCAGGCGTTAAATGATGATGGTTTGTGGTTTAAATATCGCGGTGAGTATGCGCATCAGTCAGATCATGGCGATAACACCACAGAATATGATGCGGATTATTTCCACATAGCGCCTGCGCTTTCATGGCAAGGGCTCACCGCTACGGTGGGCTATGAGGTGCTCGGGAGTGATAATGGTGTGGCCGGGTTTGCAACGCCGCTTGCAACCTTGCATAAATTCAATGGATTTGCCGATAAATTCTTAGGCACACCTGCTGCGGGTTTGGAAGATATGTATATTGATCTCACCTATAAGCTTTCCGGCGTAGAAGGCGATATGGATTTCTTAAATGGCCTGCTTGTGAAATTTCAGTATCATGATTTTGAGTCGGATGAAGGTGGTGTAGATTATGGTTCTGAGTTTGGTACTTATGTGAAGTTACCGATACAGAAACATTATTATGTTGAAGCAAAATATGCGGATTATGATGCCGATAATTTTGCTACCGATACCCAGAAATTTATTCTGGGTGTTGGTGTTAAATATTAGGTATAGTTTTATAAATACATAGCTGAAAAAGGAGCATATTATGAGAGTGCTTACGCCATTTCTTACTTTTCTCATCGTTACATTTGTTGCACCAAGCGCGAGTGCCTTTGATTACAATAGGGCGATAAACCTGTCTGGTAAGCAGCGTATGCTCACGCAGAAAATGAGTAAAGAAGCGCTGCTAGTGGCGCTTGGTGTTGATGCAGAAAAAAATGGTCAAAACCTTAAAAAGACGCGCGATCTTTTTGACAAGACCTTGAAGGGTTTAAAAGACGGAGATGCGGATCTTGGTTTAGATGCAACAAAAAAGCCTAAGATTCGTGGTCAATTAGATAAGATTGGCGCGCTATGGACGGAGTTTGACGGTGCCATCAGTGCCATCATTAATGGCGGTAGTGCTAGCAAAGAACAAATTACAGTGATCGCAGAGAAGAACCTACCACTGCTCAAAGAGATGAACAAAGCTGTGAAGTTTTATGAGGCAGATGCTGCTGGCGGTGGTGTTAATCCAGCGCTAGCAAAAGCAATTAACCTCGCTGGCCGGCAGCGTATGCTAACGCAGAAAATGAGCAAAGAGTTTCTTTTGGTGGCCTATGGGCATGAGGTGGATGCCAATAAAGCAAATCTGCAAAAAACGGTTTCTCTTTTTGATAAAACCTTAAATGGATTGGTGGATGGAAACGCCGATATAGGGCTTTCGGCGGCACCCACTCCAGAGCTTAAAACCCAGCTTGAAAAAGTGAAGGGGCTTTGGGCGGAATTCCGTGACGCCGTTGAGGCTACACCTTCTGACGCTACAAAGCGCGTGGTTGCTGAGAAAAATTTGCCACTCTTGAAAGAGATGAACGCAGCCGTTAAGATGTTCGAAGGCCTTTAGGGATTTGTATTAAGATAGCTCACGGGTGCCATTATGCAACTTACGATAAAACACATACTCATGGCTATTACGGCGGCCTTGGCGGTGCAAATCATCTTTTTGGCGGAGCAATTAGCTGTTGATGCGAATGAGAAGAAGGAGGTGGCATCGCTTGCAAAACAGCTGACGCCTTCCATCAATTTTTTGCTAGAAGCGGCGGGTCACTGGGCGGTAGAACGCGGCGTGACGAACGCAGCACTTAAATCTGCTGCGCCGGTCACAGATAAAATGCAGGCCATCATTAATGAGAGGCGCAGCAAAGGTAATGCTGCCTATAAGAATGCGCTGGAATCTCTTAAGGAAATCGAGTTTGGTTTAAAAGAATCGCTTGTGAATGATCTGCAAGAAAAATTCGAGAAAGCGAAGGCATTGCGCGAACGTGCCCAGGAAGATATTAAGAAGCCGGGTATTAGTCGAGGGCAGGAGGTTCTGAAGACCTGGGTGCCGTCGATGTCAGCGCTTATTGTCTCTAGTCAAGAACTGCGCTTTGCCTTGGGGCAGCTTTTTGGTAGGGCGGATCCGGCGCTTTCTTCGCAGGCACTAATGAAACACTTCGCATGGATCATGAGTGAGTACGCAGGGCGTGAGCGGGCGATTATTGGCGGTGTGCTGACGTCTAATATACCGCTTAATGAAGACACACTCTCCGTTTTATCACAATATCGTGGGAATGTTGAGCAGGCCTGGCGTACTGTAAAAAAACTAAACCGTGAAACCACATCGGAAGATGTAGTTCTCGCGGTGTTGCAGGCTGAGCGTGCATATTTTGGGAGTTTTCAGGGTGTGCGCGAGGCGATCTATGAAGCGGGTGTGGGTGGAGATGATTATCCAGTGTCTCCACAAGAATGGATAGATCAGTCAACCAGCGCTATTAACACATTGCTTGCCATACAAGAGGCATCTGCATCGGAAACAGATATATTTGTTGAGGGGATGTATAGCAATGCCTCTCGTCAATTTACTTATTCCCTGTTGATGCTGGGTATTGGTATCTTGTTAAGTGGTATCTCGTTTGTGGTGATTCTGATTCGGGTTGTTCGTCCTATCAATGCTATGACGGGCGCTATGAATGCACTGGCCGGAGGAGATACTTCTATCGATATTCCTGCTGCAGGAAAAAGAGATGAAATTGGGCGCATGGCAACGTCTGTGCAGGTGTTTAAGGAAAATGCTATAGAGCGTGTGCGGCTTGAAGAAGAGCAAAAAGAGGCAGAAATACGAGCCGAGCGTGAGAAAAAAGAAGCGATGGAGCATTTGGCAGACTCGTTTGAGCAGCGTGTTCAGGGAATTATTCAAGGCGTGGCAGCAGAATCAACACAACTATCACAGACGGCAAAAGGCATGACAGATATCATTAACCAATCAGGACAAATGGTGCAAAATGCCGCCTCAGGCGCGTCAGAAACCACAAACAACGTTCAGTCAGTTGCATCAGCAGCAGAGCAGATGTCAGCAACAGTGCGTGAAATCTCCTCGCAGATCCACAAGTCGAATGAGCTGGTCTTAAACTCCGTGCAGACAGTAGAAGGGGCAGATAAGCATGCTCAAGCCCTATCAAAGGCATCTAAGAAAGTACGCGAAGTGACGCAGCTAAT
>JANQQO010000188.1 GCA_028289305.1 Rickettsiales bacterium
TCTTTTAAGCGCTGCTATAGGCAGCAATATTAAAACGCATGATGGGCTGGCTTTCATCTGGTATACGGCAAGCAGCGTATTTCGCTTTGGCAGCGGTGGTGGTATTTCCGCTGACAGCGGAAGCGCAGCGCTCGTTTGCGGATCAACGCCTGATAGACCGGGTAGAGCGCGTGGAGCGCCAGGTGAAAACCCTGGAGAAAAGCCTGTTTCGTGAGGAGCTGGGCGATAGCCGAAATAGAGAGGGTGCTGCAGAACGACGCCCACCTCCGGCGGGCCGTGCTAGCGATATGGAATTACGCTTATTTGCCCTAGAGGATGAGCTACAGCGCCTTACCGGCCGCGTTGAAACACTGGAACACCGGCTTAGCACTATTGAAAATCAAACAACTGCCTCTTCACCCACAGCACCTGTAGCACAGAGCACGCCAGCCACCACACCGGCGCCAGCGGGTGATGGCTCCACCAGCTTGGGTACTATTCCTGCGGAGGATGGAGCAACAGCGCGACCTGCTACCGTGAAGGATGCGTATGACAGCGCGTTTTCTCTGCTGCGTCAAAGCCGCTATGAAGAAGCAACCGAGGCGTTTAAAGGACTGATTGACGAACATCCCAATCACCCACTCACCAGCAATGCGTATTATTGGCTGGGTGAAACCTATTATGTGCGGAAGAATTTTCGGGAAGCGTCTGTGTATTTTGCCAAGGGCTACCAAGCGTTCCCCAAGGGCAACAAGGCGCCGGATACACTGCTGAAGCTGGCGATGACCTTAGGACAACTGGGTAAAGAAAAAGAAGCGTGCACGACGTTTGATAAATTATTCAACGAGTTTCCGACCCTACCCGCAGCGATCCGAGGCCGCGCTACCAAAGAGCGCAAGCGCACTGGCTGCGACTGAGCAACCTACCTGCTAGCGGGATGCTAGACTTTCCTCGCTGATACCGCTAAACCAGCGATATGGATGCAGATATTTTTATGGCCTGTATGCGCCCATTGGAGGCGTATGTAGAAAAACGCCCGCTGGCAGTGGCGGTGTCTGGCGGTAGCGATAGCATGGCGCTAACATTGCTGGCGCAGGAATGGGCGAAGGCGCACGGGCAAACGCTAACCGCACTGACGGTGGATCATGGTTTGCGCGAAGAAGCAGCGGCAGAGGCGGCGACGGTCCATCGCTGGCTTACAGAACGCGGCATCACGCATCATATTTTAACGCATGAAGACACACCACCAGAGCGCGGCAGCCAAGAATATGCGCGGGAATTGCGCTATGGGTTGCTGCGGGAATGGTGCACAGCGCATCACGCCCCTGCCCTGTTGCTCGCGCATCAGCTGGAAGACCAGGTGGAAACCTTTGTGATGCATCTTGAGCGTGGTAGCGGTGTGGATGGGCTAGCGGCAATGCCCGTTGTGGCTGAGCAGCAGGGCCTGCTATTGTTACGCCCGTTGCTTTCTGTATCCCGCACGGCACTGCGCGCTTATCTTGAAAACCAAGAGCAGCCGTGGATTGAGGACCCAACCAATGTGGATACACGCTATACCCGCAATCGCACGCGGCAATTATTGGCGCTGCATGATCATGAAGATGCGGTGATTACCAAGCGACTTTTTGAAACCGCCCGCCATATGGGAAGGGCGCGGCATGCGCTGGAAGTGGCGGTGAACGATTTCTTGAAAGCGCATGTGCGACTGCAGGGTAAAGAGGCCGCCTTCGTTTCCCTGATTGGCTTGCGTGAAGCAGAGGAAGAAATTGGGCTGCGCGCGCTGGCGGAGCTATTGATGCATATTGGAGAGGGGGTAGAAAAGCCGCGCTTTGCTAAATTACACGCGCTTTATAGCGCTTTGGTGGAAGGAGCAGTGGAAAAAACCCGTACACTGCACCATTGCAGCGTGTTTATTACAGAAGACACTGTGGTGATTTGTACAGAAGGGAGGGAGAAAAAAAACCTCTCAGCAGATGGCGCCGCTCCCATCGCAGATGCTGCGAATCCCTTGCTTACAAAGCCTTTTATCTATTGTACGCAGCCGATTTATGGGCTATAGTGCAGCACTTGTCTTTTTGGCATAGCATACTTATATAGTATGTATGGGGGCATTTCCTGATAACGCATAAGGATATTCATGGGAAGTATTGGTAGAAATATACTGTTATGGCTGGTAGCACTCGTGTTGCTGGTGACGATCTATGATCTGGTATCCACCGGTGCCAGCACCGAAGAGCAGCTCTCCTTCTCTGATATGCTGAGCTATGTGGAAGCAGGAGAGGTGAGTGATGTCACCATCCAGGGACGCTCTATTGAAGGCCATTTTACCAGTGGCGTGCGCTTTAAAAGCTATTCACCTGATTATCCAGATTTTGTTGATAAGCTGCGAGAAAATGGGGTAAAAATTAATGCCGCACCAGTAGATAACTCAATGGGGTCGCTGCTTGGCATCTTGCTTGGCTGGTTCCCAATTTTGTTATTGATTGGGGTGTGGATTTTCTTCATGCGACAGATGCAGTCTGGCAGCCGTGGTGGCGCGATGGGCTTTGGTAAATCGCGTGCACGAATGATGACAGAAAAAGCGGGCAAAGTAACCTTTGATGATGTGGCTGGTATTGAAGAAGCCAAAGAAGAACTGCACGAAATTGTCGATTTTCTAAAAGATCCCAATAAATTTACGCGGCTAGGTGGAAAAATCCCCAAAGGATGCTTGCTAGTAGGCTCGCCGGGTACGGGTAAAACCTTGCTGGCACGGGCAATTGCTGGCGAAGCGAATGTACCTTTTTTCACGATCTCAGGATCAGATTTCGTAGAAATGTTTGTTGGCGTAGGCGCCAGCCGGGTGCGGGATATGTTCGAGCAGGCGAAGAAGAATGCGCCGTGTATTGTATTTATTGATGAGATTGACGCGGTAGGCCGCCATCGTGGCGCTGGCCTTGGCGGAGGCAATGACGAACGCGAGCAGACGCTGAACCAGCTATTGGTAGAGATGGACGGGTTTGAGCAGAATGAAGGCGTAATCCTGATTGCGGCTACCAACCGCCCGGATGTGTTAGACCCTGCCCTATTGCGCCCTGGACGCTTTGACCGGCAGATTGTAGTACCGATGCCGGATATTCTGGGCCGCCAACAAATTCTTGAAGTACACATGAAAAAAGTGCCCCTGGCGCCGGATGTGGATGCGAAGATTATTGCGCGTGGCACACCGGGCTTCTCTGGTGCTGACTTGGCAAATCTAGTGAATGAATCGGCGCTGATTGCCGCACGACGTAATAAAAAAGTCGTGACGATGAAGGAGCTGGAGGAGACCAAAGATAAGGTGATGATGGGTGCAGAGCGCAAATCGATGGTGATGAACGAAGAAGAGCGCGAACTCACCGCCTATCATGAAGCAGGGCACGCAGTGGTAGCGCTGCATTGCCCGGCATCTGACCCTATTCATAAAGCCACGATTATCCCGCGTGGCCGCGCGCTTGGTATGGTGATGCGCCTGCCGGAGCGCGATAGGCTCTCGATCACGCGTGAGAAAGCAAAAACCGATCTGGCCGTTGCGATGGGTGGACGTATTGCCGAAGAATTGATCTTCGGGCATGAAAAAGTCACCAGCGGCGCCTCATCGGATATTAAATATGCTACCGAATTGGCGCGTAATATGGTTACCAGCTGGGGCATGAGTGAAAAAATTGGCCCACTCTATCATGGAGACCGCAATGAAGAGGTGTTCCTCGGCTATTCGCTGGGGCAGAACCAACAGGCGTCGGAGGATACGGCAAATACGATTGATGGAGAGACCAAACGCTTTGTCGAAGAGGCCTACACGCATGCAGAAAATATTTTAAAGAAGCATGACAAAGAGCTGCATACGCTGGCGAAAGGCTTGCTGGAATATGAAACACTCTCAGGCGATGAAATTAAGGATTTGCTAGCGGGCAAGAAAATCGTAAGGACTTCTTCTAGCGGTGGCCCGAAAGGCAAACCTAAAAAATCTTCTTTACCAAAGGGAAAGAAGAAAGGCAGCGGCAAGAAGGCCCCGCCAGATGCGACCCCTCAGGAAGCCTAACCACCCTATTCACTGGCCTTTTTAAAACGAGCATCCTATGACCCGCAGTTATTTCGGCACAGACGGCATTCGTGGCCAGGCAAATACGCACCCTATGGACGCAGAAACCGCAACGAAGGTGGGGATGGCGGCAGGCTCGTATTTCACCACCAGCACAAAATCGCAAGGCACAGAGCGCCATCGCGTAGTGATTGGGAAGGATACGCGGCTTTCAGGCTATTTGATTGAGCCAGCGCTGACCGCCGGGTTTATTGCGGTGGGAATGGATGTGGTGCTCGTAGGGCCAATGCCAACACCCGCGGTGGCGATGATTACGCGCTCGCTGCGTGCCGATTTGGGTGTGATGATCTCTGCTTCGCATAATCCTTTCCAGGATAATGGTATTAAGCTGTTTGCGCCAAGTGGGCTGAAGCTTTCTGATGAGGTGGAGCAAGAATTGGAATCGCTCATGACCGGCGACCCGGAAGCGCTGCGCGTAGCGCCAGAAAAGCTGGGGCGGGCAAAACGTCTGGACGATGCTGCAGGGCGATATGTTGAATTCGTGAAATACACTTTCCCCAAACGCACGCGGCTGGATGGGCTTAAGATTGTGATCGATTGCGCTAATGGTGCGGCATATAAACTCGGCCCCACGATTTTATGGGAGCTTGGCGCAGAAGTAATCCCGATCGCGGTGGGACCGGATGGGTTTAACATCAATGAGGCGTGTGGATCAACCCACCCTACCCTGATGTGTGAGGCGGTGAAAGAGCATAAGGCCGATATTGGCATTGCGCTGGATGGCGATGCAGACCGGCTGGTGGTGTGTGATGAAAAAGGGCAATTGCTCGATGGCGACCAGATTATGGCAACGATCGCCACCTATTGGCACAAGCAGGACTTGCTGCGTGGCGGTGGTATTGTGGCGACGCAAATGTCGAATCTTGGCCTCGAGCGCTATTTGCAAGAACAAGGTTTAACGCTGGAACGCACGCAGGTGGGCGATCGCTATGTGATCGAGGCGATGCGGGAAAAGGGCTATAATCTGGGCGGCGAGCAATCAGGACATATTATCTTCAATGATTACACGACTACCGGCGATGGGTTAGTGGCGGCATTGCAGCTGCTGGCCGTATTGGTAGAACAGCAGAAGCCAGCAAGCGAAGTGTTGCATGCGTTTACGCCCTATCCGCAAGTGCTCAAGAATGTGCGCTATAACGGTGGTAAGGAGCCGCTGGAAGAAAAAGCGGTGCAAGGGGCAATCGATGCGGCAGAAAAAACGCTGGGTGATGCTGGCCGTGTAGTGATTCGTAAATCCGGCACGGAGCCGCTGATACGCGTGATGGCGGAAGGCGAGGATGCCGCATTGGTCGAGCAAGTGGTGGATGACATCGCTGCCACGCTATCTGAACACGTGGAAGCAGCATGAAAACACTGCTGACCATTGCCGGGTCGGATTCTGGGGGCGGCGCGGGGATTCAAGCCGATATCAAAACAGCTTTAGCATTGGGTGTTTTTGGCACCAGCGCTATCACTGCGCTGACAGCACAGAACACGCTGGGAGTACACGCGATTCACCCGGTGCCGGAAGCATTTATTCGTGAACAGATTACGTGCGTGCTGCAGGATATCGGTGCGGATGCGATTAAAACCGGCATGCTGCATAGCGATGCGGTGATTGACGTGGTGGCAGAAGCGCTGCGTGCGGAAGCAGCGGAGGTGCCACTCGTGGTAGACCCGGTGATGGTGGCTAAAGGTGGCGCGCGTTTACTAGAAGAAGCAGCGATCACGGCATTAAAAGAGCAGCTGATACCACTTGCTACGCTGATCACACCGAATATTCCTGAAGCAGTGATACTAAGCGAGCAGGAGATTGCATCGGTGGAGGATATGGCAGATGCCGGGCGGGCACTGCTGGCGCTTGGGGCGGAGGCCGTGTTAGTGAAAGGCGGGCATTTGCCAGGCGAGACAGTAGTGGATGTGTTGGTGACGGAGGCGGGAGAAGAACGATTTTCTGCACCGCGGATTGCTTCAGAGAATACCCATGGCACGGGATGTACGCTTTCTGCGGCGATTGCGAGCTTCTTGGCGCAGGGCATGGCGTTGCATGAGGCGGTGGATGGCGCACGGCATTACGTACGCGAAGCTATCACCACAGCGCCGAACATTGGCAACGGACATGGTCCGCTGAATCATGCTGTGGGT
>JANQQO010000110.1 GCA_028289305.1 Rickettsiales bacterium
TCCTAAAAGATATTTATCACGATACGCCTATCCTCTCCTTCCTAGAATTCTTTTACGATGCCTACCATTCTGATGCCGGTTTTTATGAAGAAACCGAACTTGCGCCCGATGAATGTGCCCGCATCCGCATGAAAAATGCGCTGCACCTGTTTAATCTCACCTATTGCGATTGGGGCATTACCCCCACCTTCTTCC
The DNA here is from genome assembly GCA_028289305.1 of Rickettsiales bacterium. Taxonomy (GTDB): domain Bacteria; phylum Pseudomonadota; class Alphaproteobacteria; order Rickettsiales; family JANQQO01; genus JANQQO01. The sequence continues at coordinate 196 of JANQQO010000110.1, forward strand.
AGCTCAACCGCCACCCAAAGGAATTCCAGCCCAAGATTTCTGTGCTCCATGATGGCGTAGATACCGATGCGGTACAGCCCGACAACACCGCCACTATCACCCTGCCTAATGGCACCACCTTGAGCAAAAAAGATGAGGTCGTCACTTATATTTCCCGCAATTTTGAACCTTATCGCGGATTCCCTTCCTTCATGTATGCCGCTGAAAAAATCCTTAAAAACCGCCCTAATTGCCATATCATCATCGTCGGTGGCGATGGTGTTAGCTACGGCAAAGCGAATGAAAGCGGGAAAACCTACCGCCAAGAATATATGGAAAAGGTCAATCTTGATCCTAACCGTTTCCACCATCTGGGCTATCTGCCTTATGACAAAATGGTCAATGTCATGCAGGTCTCCAGCGCGCATATTTACCTCACCGTACCCTTCGTCCTCTCCTGGTCGATGCTCGAAGCCATGTCCGCCGGCTGCCTGCTCATTGGTTCTAACACTGAACCGATAGAAGAAGTGATACAAGACGGGCAAAACGGCCTGATCGTTGATTTCTTTGATGCCGACGATATCGCTGCAAAGGTGGATGCCGTATTCTCCCATAAAGACCGCATGCAGGAAATTCGTAATAACGCTCGCAAAACCGCTGAGCAGAAATACGCACTCAATAAACTCCTTCCTTTACACGTAAACCTGGTGAAAGACTTAGCACAGGGCAACACTCCACCCCCTACCCACACCACGATCCAAGGCCTATACGAAAACTAGGAATACACCCATGAAGAAGAAAGATAAGAAAAAGAAGCCCGCGGCAAAGCAAAAGAGTGCTAAGAAAACCACCTCCTCCGCCGTGGTCGGCAACCCAACCACGCGCAAAGTGCTGCATTTCCAATATGGTGAAACGGCGGGCGCAAGCGGTCTCCATAAACGATTCGAAGGACCAGAATGGGAGGAAACCCGCCTCAATAATTCCGCTACCAGCAAGCCAGATATCGTTGCCCACCCAACCAATCTGAAAGACATCGAAAAAGAATCGTTTGATGCTGTGTGGTCGCCGCAATCACTCAAGCATCTCTACTCACACGAAGTGATGATCGCGCTGAAAGAATTTAAGCGTATCCTCAAAACAGATGGGCTATTCTTCATGCACACCACAGACATACAGCGCGTCGCCGAAGCCATCACCAAAAAAGGTCTCGTTGAACCCTTATACCGCTCCAAAGTCGGCACCGTCACCGCGCTCGATTTAATGTATGGCTTTTGGCAAGATTTAGAAAACGGGAATATCAGCACCGTGCCACGCACCGGCTTCACCGCCCGCTCTCTTGCCATGATCATGCGTCAATCCGGCTTTTTGGACATCACGGTACAGCGCGACAAATTCAATCTCTGGGCGGTCGGCTACAAACGTGCCAAGAAAACGGAGCAGAATTACCGCGTCAAAGTCATCGAAGAAAATATCAACGAGATGATGAAACAGCGCGACGAACTCAACCAAGCTCCCACTATTTGGGATGAAAGCATAAAAATTTAAGGCAGATTATTGCTCGCGGAACGCGCGGTTGAAACTATCGGTAATCGGCGAGACGAGATAGTTTAAGAACGTGCGCTCTCCCGTCACAATCAGCACCTCCGCCGGCATCCCCGGATAGAGATCCACATTGTCTAAAGCACCCAGCTGCTCCTCATCCACCTCCACCCGCGCTAGATAAAAGGCTTTGCCCACTGCCTGATCAATAAATTTATCGGCAGAGATATGCTTTACCGTCCCATCAATCGGCGGTACAAAACGCGCCTTAAACGCCGATAACCGCACACGCGCCTTTAACCCCTGATGCACCACGTCAATATCCCGCGGATCCACCTGCGCTTCCACTACCAGGCGATCATCCAGCGGTACAATATCCATAATTGGCTCACCAGGCCCCACAACACCGCCCACCGTATGAAACTTTAAACCCGTAATCACACCAGATTGCGGTGCTGTCACCGTAATACGCTCCAGAATATCTTCCGATGCGCGTACCCGCTCTTGCAAATCCGCAATCGTATCCTGTGTCTCACGTAACAGCGCAATCACCTCGCTCTGATGCTCATTCTCCGTATTAATAATCTGTAAATTGTTTTCTGCAATTGCCTGCTCCGCGCGCGCGATTAACGCCACAAACTCACCACGATTCCCTTCTAACTCCGCTGCCTTACGCTGCAGAGAAAGCAAGCGCGGTTTTAAGCCCTGGCCCTTATCTACCAATGCTTGCACTGTTTCTATCTCTTCCTTAATAAGCTTGATTTGCGCTGATGCTGCCTTCTCCTGCGCAACAAGCCCCTCTATCTCATCTCTCAGCTGAGCAATACGCTGTTGAAGCACATCCGTCTGCCCCTTCATCGCCTTCGATCGCGACTCAAATAGACGCTTTTGCCCATCCATGATTTCCTGCACTTCCGGCCTATCCTGCAATTCGAGCAGCTCCGGACTAAATGTTAATTCCTCCAGCCCATCCCGTTCAGCAATAAGCCGGGCGCTTGTTGCCTGCGCTGTGCGTAACTGGTTTCCTAATATCTCCTGCCGTGCCCGTGCGGTAGTGCCACTCAAGCGAATCAGCGGTTGCCCCGCCTCCGCACTATCCCCTTCTTTCACCAAGATCTCAGAAATAATACCGCCCTCTAAATGCTGTATCGTCTTTTTATTATCATCCAATACCACCGAGCCTGGCGCAATCGCCGCGCTATCAAGCGGCGCAAAAGCCGCCCAGCCACCTAAAAACACAAACACAAAAATCGCAATCCACAAGCCCACGATAATAGGACCGCGCGCCGTCTCCACCGCCTCATTCTCTGAGTGGTACTGCCTTGGGCGCGTTAAAAATGCCACCGCATTATCCACCCGCCGAACAGAGGGAGCCAGCTTATCGCTTTCAATCACCGAATCAAGCCAGGTCGTAGAAGCAAGAGTCGCCTCCTTCCCTTCCAACAGTGCTATATCCTGCGGCTTCACTTCTGCAGGCACGTTCTCACCACGCACCTTACCCGCCACCTCGGCCGTCACCGTCTTAGCTTTATCCGCCTGCTTGCTGACATTCTCCTTCACCTTTTGTGAAATTTCACGTGAAGAACGCTTGATATCTTTCTTCATTTTGCGCTGGATAGCTTTGCCACGCCGTATCGAGGAAGGTTTGGTTGTCATGTGCCTTCACCTCCGGTTGCAGCTTGTGGTGTTGGCGCAGTAGTCTTGGTTTCCGGAGCCTTTTCATCTCCTTGCGCCTCAGCCTGTTGCTGTGCCAACGCCGCCTGTTGCTGTGCTTTTTGCTGCTGTGCATTCGCAAGCGCTTGCTTCGTACGCTCCGAAAACTTAGTGAGCATCTCCTTGGTCGGACCAAAATCAGCAATTAATCCATCACGCAATACCATAATATGCGATACGTGATTCAAGAGCGCAGGCCGATGCGTCACCACAATTGTTGTGATCTTCTTCGCCTTCGCATTAGCTAAAGCACGCACCAACGCGGCTTCTCCCGTTTCATCTAAACTTGCATTAGGCTCATCAAGCACCAGAAAACGAGGATCGCCAAAAAATGCACGCGCTAAAGCAATACGCTGCCGCTGCCCGGCAGAAAGCGATGCCCCACCAACACCAATCTCGGTCTCATACCCATTTGGCAGATGCAAAATCATATCATGCACCTCCGCCATTTTTGCTGCGGCAATAATCGCTTCATCAGGCACATTCGTCTGCATACGCGCGATATTATCCCGCACCGTACCCGCAAATAGCTCGACATCCTGCGGCAAATACCCCACGTGTTTACCGAAATCTTCTCGATCCCATTTATACACATCCGCCCCATCTAATCGCACCACACCAGAGCTTGGCCGCCACACACCAACCAGCAGCTTTACCAATGTCGACTTACCCGCAGCGCTCGGCCCCACAACACCCAAACTATCACCCGCCGCCATGCTAAACGTCACCCCTTTTACAATCGGCTTATTGCTCCCCGGTGTCGCATAAATTAGCTTATCAACTTGTATAATCCCCTGCGGCTTAGGTAGCTCGATGGATTCCGGCCGCTGTGGAACACTATCAATCACCTGCTTCAGCCGGTGATAGGATTTACGGAACGACGTCACTGCCCCCCAAGTGCCAATCGCCGCCTCAAACGGCGCCAGCGCACGGCCTGTTAAGATAGAACACGCAATAATTCCACCCACCGTCAGCGAATTTTGCAGCACCAGATAGGCACCCACACTCACCACTGCAATCTGCAATATCATCCTTAAACCCTTGGTCACCGAACTAATTAACGCAGAACGATTGCTGGCAGTGGCCTGCAAACTCATCACTTCGCTATTCTTCTCGCTCCAGCGCCGTAAAAACGCAGGCATCATCCCCATTGCCTCCACGGCCTCTGCATTACGCGCTGCTAGCTCAACCTCGGTCATGCTTTGCACCATTTTCTCGTTCGCCTCCCCAAGCGCACCACGCACCGATGCTTCATTTAATATGGCAAGGCCAATCAACATAATGCCACCAAACAGCGATAAAAACCCAGGCGCCGGGTGAATCATGAACACAACGAAGATAAAAATGATCGACCATGGCGCATCAAAAATTGCCGTAATCGCAGGGCCAGTAAGAAACCCACGCACCACGGTCAAATCACGCAAATTCTGGCTACCGCTCGCTCCCGGGCGCAACACCGCAGCAGACAGTGAAATATCAAGCAGCTTTGGTCCCAGCTCCCTGTCTAACCACTCTCCTAAACGCACCAATGTCAGCGAACGCACCGCTTGAAATAACCCCAAACCAGCGAAACATCCCGCCGCTACAATCGATAGCATAATCAGCGTATCCATACTGCCGCTGGAAATCACACGATCCAACACCTGCAAGGTAAATATCGGCAGCATCAACAGCAGCAAATTCATCGCCAAGCTAAACAGAGCCACATAAATGAACGCGCCTCTACACTTCTGCAGCGCTGCATCTAAGATGTTCAGCTCTTTTCTACTGATTTGTCCTGGGATAACTTGTGGTGCTGCCATTGGTTTTTATATGTGTGAAAAGATCGCTGTTTTATACTCTGCCCTTCCTTGTTTTGAAAGGGAAAAAAATTTACTTTTTAGGATAAAAAACAATGTGGTCGAGTGCAAAATCCACACCTGCCTCCTCCGGATAAAACGTGATATACACGCGTGATACCCGCTCC
>JANQQO010000190.1 GCA_028289305.1 Rickettsiales bacterium
AGAACATGACTACACCTCCTGCGGGATAAAGTCTGGCAACACAAGCTCAAAGGCACCTGGGAAGGCGACGCTACCGTGGGTAGACATGATGGTAATCCCGCCCTGATTGCAGCGTGCAGCGATGAGACGGAGCACGAGCTCGGCGGTTTCTTCATCCAAATGACTGAGCGGCTCATCCAGCAGCCATAATTTCGTTTGGCTTTGTAGGAGGCGTGCCAGAGCAACGCGGCGCTGCCAACCCTCAGATAGCGTATAGACGGGCTTATCCACCACCTCCCCCAAACCGAAGAAGTGGATGGTGGCGGGGAGAAGTTCGTGCGTATCGTGCAGAGAGCTGAAAAAAGTAAGATTTTGCAATACGGTAAGCTTCTTTTTTATGGCGCTACGGTGGCCGATATACTGCATATCGTCATGATAAAGCTCGGGAGCGGAGAAAATATCTTGCTCATGCCACGTAACATGGCCGGTGGTAGGCTTACGGAGGGCGGCGATGATATTAAGCAGCGTGGTCTTGCCGCTGCCGTTACTGCCGCGCAGGATGAGCACCGCACCAGGGTGCAGGCAAAAGCCAAGGCCAGAAAACAAAGGATTGCCGCCGCGTACGCAGCTTAAATTATCGCAGGTAAGCATAGTGATATGTCTTAGCCAATTTAGCGTGCGGAATCTAGTGCGAAGGAGAGGAAAGGGCAAGATTTTCAATAGATTTAGTATGTTGTTTTCCATCGCAAATCGTGGCATACTCTTAAGCCTAGAGGGCAATTACAACCGAGGGCTGCCATGGCTAAAAACACTCTGAACGCACGTGATACACTTACCGTAGGTGGAAAAGAATACACCTATTACAACCTACCAAAGGCGGCCGAAGCGCTGGGGGTGGATATTGGCACCCTGCCCTATTCTCTGAAAGTGTTGCTGGAAAATCTGGTGCGCCATGAAGATGGCAAGACGGTAACGGCGGAGGATATCAAGGCGCTGGCGATTGAATGGCCGAAAACACGTACCTCACAGCATGAGATTGCTTATCGCCCGGCGCGGGTGTTAATGCAGGATTTTACCGGCGTGCCGGCCGTGGTGGATTTGGCGGCGATGCGCGATGCGGTGCAGCATTTAGGCGGTGACCCGAAGAAGATTAACCCGCTAAGCCCGGTGGATTTGGTGATTGATCACTCGGTGCAGGTGGATAGTTATGGTAATGCGGATTCGTTCAAGGTGAATGTGGAGCGGGAGATGGAGCGCAATCGTGAGCGCTATGAGTTTTTGAAATGGGGACAGGCGGCGTTTGATAATTTCCGCGTAGTGCCACCCGGAACGGGGATTTGCCACCAGGTGAATCTGGAATATCTGGCCAAGGTGGTGTGGACAAAAGAGGCGGATGGCACGGTGGTGGCTTATCCTGATACGGTGGTAGGAACCGATAGCCACACGACGATGATTAATGGCCTGGCGGTGCTCGGCTGGGGTGTGGGCGGTATTGAAGCCGAGGCGGCGATGCTGGGGCAGCCGATTTCCATGGTGATCCCTGAGGTGATTGGCTTTAAACTGACTGGAAAGTTGCAAGAAGGCACAACGGCAACGGATTTGGTGCTGACCGTGACGCAGATGCTGCGCGAGCGTGGTGTGGTAGGTAAATTTGTTGAGTTTTTTGGACCGGGCTTGACGGAATTACCGCTGGCAGACCGGGCGACAATTGCGAATATGGCACCGGAATATGGCGCAACTTGTGGGTTTTTCCCTATTGATCAGGAAACGATCAAATATTTAGAACTGACCGCACGCGATAAAGAGACGATTGGGTTGGTGGAAGCGTATGCCAAGGCGCAAGGCATGTGGCGCGAGGCGGATACGCCAGATCCGGTGTTTACCGATACGCTGGAGCTGGATTTAGCCAGTGTTGCACCGAGCATTGCGGGGCCAAAACGCCCGCAGGATAAGATTGCGCTGAGCGAGGCGGCGGCAGCGTTTAAAAAAGATATGCCGGAACTTGGGAATGCAAACAGTAGCTTGGAGAAGCGGGTTCCTGTGGCCGGGCAAGATTATGATCTGGGTGATGGCGATGTGGTGATTGCGGCGATTACGAGCTGCACGAATACGTCTAACCCGAGTGTGATGCTTGCCGCCGGGCTGATTGCTAAGAAGGCGCTGGAAAAGGGGCTGATGGTAAAACCCTGGGTAAAAACATCGCTGGCACCGGGGTCGAAGGTGGTGACCGAATATTTAGAGGCGGCGGGACTGCAGGATGATTTGGATAAGCTCGGTTTTGACCTGGTGGGGTATGGCTGCACGACGTGTATTGGGAATTCTGGGCCGCTGAATGAGGAAATTGAGACGTGTATTCGGGATAATGACCTGGTGGCCACCTCGGTGCTTTCAGGCAATCGGAATTTTGAAGGGCGGGTGCACCCGCTGACCAAGGGAAATTATCTCATGTCACCACCGCTGGTAGTGCTTTATGCGCTGGCGGGGAATATGGCGATTGACATCACCACTGAGCCAATTGCGACGACGGAGGCCGGCGAGGAAGTGTATTTGAAGGATTTATGGCCGAGCAATCAGGAAATTGCCGATTGTGTGGCGCAATGCATCAACGCGCAGATGTTTAAAGAAAAATACGGCGATGTGTTTAGCGGCGATGCGGTGTGGCAAGGTATTAAACTAGAAGAAAGCGTTACTTATCAATGGGATGATGGAAGTACTTATGTGAAGCTGCCGCCATATTTCACCGGTATGTCGCAAGAATTGCCGAAACTGGAGGATGTGAAAGCTGCGCAGATCTTGGCCTTGCTGGGTGATAGCATCACCACAGACCATATTTCACCGGCAGGAGCGATTGCTAAAGAAAGCCCTGCGGCAGAATATTTAATGGATAAGGGTTTGGAACGTAAGGATTTTAACTCCTATGGCTCGCGGCGCGGGAATCATGAAGTGATGATGCGCGGTACGTTTGCCAATATCCGGATTCGCAACGAAATGGCGCCTGGCACGGAAGGTGGTTATACGACCTATGTGCCGGAAGGCGAGGTGATGAGTATTTACGACGCGGCGATGCAATATAAAGCGACGAATACGCCGCTGGTGGTGATTGGCGGGAAGGAATATGGCACCGGATCTTCGCGCGATTGGGCGGCGAAGGGCACGATTTTGCTGGGTGTGCGCGCGGTGATTGCCGAGAGTTTTGAGCGGATTCACCGCTCGAATCTGGTGGGGATGGGCGTGATTCCGCTGGTGTTTAAAGACGGTGTATCACGGCAAAGCCTGAAGCTAGATGGCAGCGAACGGGTTGATATTACAGGGCTTTCTGGCGACATCACGCCGCGGATGGACGTGGAGTGCACGATTACGCGGAGTGATGGCAGCAGCGAGACGATTCAACTACTTTGCCGGCTGGATACCGCCGATGAGGTGGAATATTTCCTCAATGGCGGCATTTTGCATAATGTCATTCGTAATATGCTGAAAGCAGCCTAGATCACCTCGTGATGAGGTGTTTAATGGCTTAAAACACCGTTTTTCTATTGACTTTCCTTAATTTTTATGGCATAGTTATGATGCTATTTGTATTTTTTACTTCAGTTAACTTTATCTAAGGCGCGGTGCCATGGATGGCAGTTGGCTGATGACTCCTCTAGGAAGGTCCTAGAGGTATACTTGCTGGAAAGGCAGGTGTAGCGTGAGTACTGTTACGTCGAAAAGTGTGCGACATGTTGAGTTCCGTGTCCGAGACCCAAACACTGGAGAAGAAACGTCGCCAAGCGTCATGATACCAGATGAGGGTTGTGACATTAACGTGCCGCCGAACGCGTATGCGTTCGATACGTTTGTCACAGATGAGTGGCCTGGAACCAAATTCTCGGGTTACGTTGACTTTGGCCAGATGTCAAAAACATTTTTTCTGGGTGGCGTGGTGTTTGATGTTGGCTCTTCAGAACTGGACCAAGAACTGGCGGACGACGAAGACACATTGACCGCCATTAAGGAATCTGGACACGAGAAGGTGGTCAAAACCCGTCATGGACTCTTCTATCCGTTTGATGCAGAAGAGGATGGAGTTATTGCTAATGCAAACACCCTATCTTCTAATACTCTCACATTCAGAGACGAAGACGAAGACCGTACTGACGACGATGACGACGACAAAACCGCTGACTAAGTCGGCCTAGCTTACACGCCCGCTATCCTAACGGATGGCGGGTGTTTTTTTATGCCTGTTTATTCGTCACCCACGAGAGAGTGTAGACGACCGAAGCAATCCATTTATATGGTTGGATTACCGCGTCGGCCTTTGGCCTCCTCGTGGGTGACGAAAGCGGGCTATCTATTTTGTGTGTTATAGAGCTCCTCGGCGAAGCCGACGGTGTGGCCGATGAAGATGAGGGTGGGTGGTTCAAAATCGTGCTGGGCGAGCGCGGTGGTGAGCTCTGATAGCGGCGCGAAACATTTCTTTTCTCTTTCTGTGGTGCCATCTTGTATGGCAACGGCAGGCGTGGTGTTTGGCAGACCGGCTGCGATGAGGTTTTCTGCAATCGCGCCAATATTCGCCAGGCCCATATAGACGACCAGAGTGGTGTCTGGATTGGCGAGGCTGTTCCAATCATGCTGAATGGGTGCGCCCTTTTGCTGGTGGCCGGTGATGAATTGCACGCCAGTGGCTAGCCCACGATGGGTAAGCGGCAGGCCGAGATAGGAAGAAATACCGGCCGCAGCACTGATGCCGGGTACGACTTCATAAGGAATATTGTGCTGGGCGAGGTGTTCTATTTCTTCGCCGCCACGGCCGAAGATAAATGGATCGCCGCCTTTTAGACGCACGATTTTTTTGCCCTTTTTGGCTTCGGTGACGAGGGTCGCGTTGATCTCCTCCTGCGTCATATGGTGTTTTTTGCAGGATTTTCCAGCATAGACATCTTCAACATGCGGTGGGATGAGCGCTAGGAGTTCCGGGTAGATCAGGCGATCATAAACGACGAGCTCGGCATAGTCGGTGATGAGGCGATGCGCTTTCAGCGTCAGCAGCTCAGGATCACCGGGGCCGGCACCCACGATGTATACGGTATGGTAGGTCATGTGGTGTTGGGGGGTTATGCTGCCGATTCGGCCTTCATATCAATTTTGGGGTCAATCCACGAGACATTGCCGTCTTTGCGGTGGTAGACCACATTAAGCGCGCCGCTTTTTTCATTGATGAACATGAGCGCAGGCAGATCTGCAAGCTCCATGCGCATCACCGCGTCGCTAACCGAAAGGCGTTCAATCGTAGCGGTTTTTTCAGCGATAATCAGCGGGTTATCGTTTTCTTCTGGCGCTTCTTCACCGCCTGAGATCACGTATTTCGTGCCCTCTAGGAGCTCTTCAAGCTGCTCAGCGTCGGTTTTGCCCTTATGATGATTTTTTAGGCGGCGCTTATAGCGGCGGAGCTGTTTTTCAATGCGTTCTAGGGCTTGATCGAAGGCGGGATAGGCATCGTTTGCCTCGCCTTGGCTTTTAATCACAATACCCTTGCCGGTGCCTTCATTGACCAAAATATTGGTGGTGAAGAGGTGGGATTCACGGGAGAACACCACATCGGCATCAATCGCCCGATCAAAATATTTCGTCACTGCGTGTTCAAGCGCTTCTTCTACGTGGTTTTTTAGCGCTTCGCCAATATCAACATGTTGTCCAGAAACAGAAATGCGCATAATTATCATCCTTTTTTAAAGAGCAAAACATCCGCGCTGCGGTGTTGTATCTCGCAGCGTGAGTGAGGTGTGTACATGCCTGATTTACGTAATACTACCCCGGGTTTTAAAAAAAATCAATGCCTAGCGGCGCGTTACGCCTTCGCAGCCTTGCGTTTTTGCTGACGACGCTGGAAGGAGGAAGGAATGTTGAACTCCTCACGATATTTAGCGACGGTACGACGGGCGATATTCATGCCTTTTTGTTTGAGGATATCAGCAATTTTGTCGTCAGAGAGCACTTCATCGGTGGTTTCGTTTTCAATCATCTCTTTGATGATGTGTTTGACGGAGGTGCTGGAATAAGCAGCGTCTTCATCGGTGGCACTGGCGATGGAAGAGGAGAAAAAGAATTTCATTTCATACACGCCGCGGGAGGTGGACATGTATTTATTGGTGGTGACACGACCGACGGTGCTTTCATGCACCTCTACTTTCTGTGCGATGTCTTTTAGGGTGAGGGGTTTTAGGTAGCGCACACCGTGGGTGAAGAATTCTTGCTGTTGCTTTACGAGTTCTATAGCGACTTTCAGGATGGTTTCAGCTCGCTGATTCATGGTTTTGACCAGCCAATTTGCATCATTCCACTGCTCGGCAACGAATTTTTTCTCTTCATCATTGCTGACGCGGGATTTGACCTCAGCGTAATAGGTACGATCGAGGAGGACGCGGGGCAGCGCTTCGTGATTGAGCTCGACAATCCAGGTATCGGATTTTGGATCTTTGCGGACGAAAACATCAGGGATGAGGGTTTCAGAAATCGTGTGGTCAAACGCCCTGCCCGGCTTAGGGTCTAGCGCGCGAATCTCTGCGCACATTTCTGCAAAATCTTCATCATCCACGCCGCAGAGCTTTTTAAGGCGGTCAAGATCACCCTCTGCAAGGAGTTCTAGATTCGCGACAAGTTTTTGCATCGCCGGATCGTAGCGTCCTTTATCCTTAAGCTGGAGCGCTAGGCATTCAGCCAGATTGCGGGCGAAAATACCGGGCGGATCGCATTTTTGCAGGCGGGAGAAGACTTCATCGGCAAGCTCCATCTCACAGCCCATTTGCTCGGCTTGCTCGGCGAGATCGGCATAAAAATAACCCGATTCATCAAGCAGGTCGATAAGATGCGCGGCGATCAGACGCTTGGCCGGCGTTTTAAAGTCCATATAAACCTGATCCATGAGGTGATCTTTGAGATCGACCTCACTGGCGAGCTGTTGCTCTAAGCTATCTTCCCCATCAAAATTAGCGCCACGCTTGGCGACGGAGCTGAATGGATCTGCGGGACCGGAAGAGACAGACGCGGCAGACTGATCGGTTTGCCAGGTGTTTTCATGATCGACGTCTAATACTTCTCCAGCGGCATCGGGGCTGCTATTTTCTTGGGCGGTATCGACGATGTCGCGTTCTTGGGATGCTTCGCTCGGGGTTTCTGAGGATGGGGCTTCTTCGGAGGGTTCAGGGGATTCTTCGCGTGAGAGGAGTGGGTTTTTTTCGAGCTCCTGCTCGATGAATTCAGCCATTTCTTGGGTGGAGAATTGGAGCAGCTTCAGCGATTGCTGCAACTGCGGTGTCATTACCAATGCTTGGCTTTGCCTAACCTCAAGGCGCTGTGAGCCAGCCATACACCCCCTCCTTACTTATACGTTATGTATTTATTATACGCGATTGATGCATAGGTGCCAAGAATAATGAAAACCCTTATGCAACCTACGGTTTATTGGGGCTTTTATTCACTTCTCGGTTTGCTAGAGGCTGAACAACTCGCCGAGATAGACATCGCGCACATCTTTGTTGCTGACGATTTCTTCTGGCTTGCCCTCCATCATCACTGCGCCATCATGAATGATATACGCACGATCAACGATGTTGAGGGTTTCGCGGACGTTGTGATCAGTGATGAGCACGCCGATACCACGATCTTTCAGATGGGTGATGAGATTACGCACATCTGCCACGGCGATCGGGTCGATCCCGGCCAGAGGCTCATCGAGCAGAATGAAGGATGGGCGCGAGGCAAGTGCACGAGCAATTTCAACACGGCGGCGTTCACCACCAGAAAGTGCCATTGCCGAGACGCTGCGTAAATGTGCGATCGAAAACTCGGCCAATAATTCTTCCAGCAAGAGTTGCCGGCGCTCCGGAATGGGCTCGGTGACTTCTAATATCGCAAGGATATTTTCTTCCACTGTTAGGCCACGGAAGATCGAGGCTTCCTGCGGCAGGTAGCCAATACCCATACGTGCCCGACGATACATCGGCAGGTCGGTAACATCGACATTATCGATCATGATACGGCCGTAATCGGGGGTGATGAGCCCGGTGATCATGTAAAAACAGGTGGTTTTACCCGCACCGTTAGGACCAAGCAGACCAATGACCTCGCCGCGTGAAAGCTGCAGGCTCACATCCCGCACCACAGGGCGCTTGGAATAACTTTTACCCAGATTTTCAATGCATAAGCCAGGGTTGGAAACCACTAAGCGCGGTTTCTCATAGGGTTCTTCCACCTGGGATTGGGCGTCGAGGCGGTTATGTAAATATGTTATATCCGACATAGTTCCTTTATACGGCTGCACGGGCACAAAACGCGCGAAACAGCCTAAATTGTATTAACCGCCTGTATGGTAAGCGATTTCTTTAGAAATGTAAAATTAATTATTTATTTTATCTTTTAGCGGCGGTGATGCGCCCTCATTAGCTGTAACCACGAGTGCCCGCGGAATAGCGGCGAGGTCGTTCTGCATAGCCTGCACGGTGAGGGAATGGGATGCCATAATATCGCTGACGGCACCCCCCTGCCCTGCTCCTAATTCAAGCACAGCAATGCCGTTTGCCGCAAGGAGCTGTGGTAGGAGTGGCGCGAGATCGCGGTAACAAGCAAGGCCATCTGGACCGCCATCAAGCGCAGCATGTGGTTCATATTGCGCTACTTCTGGTTCTAGCGTGGCGATATCAGCGGTGGGAATATAGGGCGGATTGGTGATGATGACATCAAAATGACCACTGAGGCCATCTTGCCAATCTTTCAGCGCGAAGGTGGAGCGCGTTTCCAGGTGCAAGCGCTTGGCGTTGATATAGGCTACTTCAAGCGCCTGGGTGGCGCTATCAATACCCAGGCCAATGGCATCTGGGTATTCAAGCAAGAGGGAAAGGAGCAAACAGCCAGAACCTGTGCCGAGATCAAGGATGTTGAGCGGCAGGTGGCGGTCGGTGAAATGGGTGAGCACGGCTTCGATGAGTGTTTCGCTATCTGGACGCGGCGTGAGAACATGGGGGCTAACGCAATATTCATGGCCCCAGAATTCTTTAAGACCGGTGATATGGGCGATGGGCTCGCGCTGGCAGCGGCAAGAGGCGACTTTTTCTAAATCCTCTTGCTCAGAAGCGGTGAGTGCGCGCTCCGGATGGGCGATGAGGGATTCGGTGGAGATATTTAAGCTGTGGGTGAGGAGAATACGCGCATCTAGTTCAGGCGTTACGATACCGGCCTGTTTAAACTGGGTGATGAGCTGCGTTTGCGCATCAGCGATGGTGATGGAGGAGGTGTGCGGAGCGGGCATTAGGCGGTTTCTGCGAGGCGTGCGGCTTGATCTTCAGCGGTGAGGGCATCGATGACTTCATCTAGCTCGCCGCCTTCAACGATTTCATCGATTTTATAGAGGGTGAGATTGATGCGATGTTCGGTGACCCGGCCTTGCGGGAAGTTATAGGTGCGAATTCGCTCAGAGCGATCGCCAGAGCCGACCTGGCCACGGCGCTCCGCCGCCCGCTCGGCATTCGCCTTCTCACGCTCGAATTCATAGAGGCGGGCGCGGAGGATTTTCATCGCCTTGGCTTTGTTTTTATGCTGGGATTTTTCATCCTGCTGTGAGACAACGATACCAGTGGGGATATGGGTGATGCGCACGGCACTATCGGTGGTGTTAACCGACTGGCCGCCGGGCCCGCTAGCACGGAAAATATCGATGCGCAGGTCTTTTTCCTCGATATGTACATCGACCTCCTCCGCCTCTGGGAGCACAGCAACGGTGGCAGCAGAAGTATGGATGCGGCCGCCGGATTCGGTTTCTGGCACGCGCTGCACGCGGTGAACGCCGGATTCAAATTTGAGGCGGGCGAATACGTCGGTGCCGGTGATGGTGGCAGCGGCTTCTTTATAGCCGCCAATGCCGGTTTCAGAAATGGAAAGGACTTCAAACCGCCAGCCGTGTTTTTCGGCATAGCGCTGATACATGCGGAAGAGGCTGGCGGCAAAGAGGGCCGCTTCTTCTCCGCCGGTACCGGCGCGGACTTCGAGGATAGCGTTTTTGGTATCAGCAACATCTTTGGGGAGGAGTAGGATTTTTAGCTGTTGCTCAATCGTGGGAAGCGTTTTTTTGGTATCAACAAGCTCTTCCTCGGCCATTTGTTTAACTTCGGCATCGCATTCGGGATCAGCAATCATTTCCTCAAGCTCGCTTAAGGATGCGGCGGCTTTTTTATATTCCTCAGCTTGCTCGACGATGGGGGTGAGGTCGGAATATTCTTTTGAGATTTTGGCAAATTCCTGACTAGGCAGCGACGCGGGGTCAGCAAGCTTTTCTGCCAATCCTTGATGCTTAGCAATGAGGTCGTCTAGTTTTTGTTCGAAGCTCATGCCTGGGCAATATCGTGATTGAGTTCGTGTAGGAAGGCAGCGAGTTTATCGCGAGTGATCTCTTGCTGATCGCCCGTCATGAGGTTTTTTAGAGCGACATTGCCGGCCTGCCATTCGTCTTCGCCGCACATAATGGCAAGGGTGATGCCTTTTTTATCCGCCTGTTTGATCTTCTTCGCCATTTTACCTTCAAGGAAAAGTTGCACGGGGATGCCAGCGTGGCGGAGGGTTTCGCCGAGCTGCTGGGCTACGGGAACAAGGATATCGCTGATGGGAATGATGGCGGTGATGTGCGCAGCGGGAGGCGGTGTATTACAGAGCAACGCAAGGCGCTCTATGCCGGCAGCAAAGCCGACCGCAGGAGTTTCTGGCCCGCCCATACGGGCAATTAGGCCGTCATACCGGCCGCCGGCGAGCACGGTGTTTTGTGCACCGAGCTCCTCACTATCAACGATAAATTCAAAGACAGTGTGGGTGTAGTAATCAAGGCCGCGGACGATATGCGGATTGATGTTAAAGGGTATGTTAAGCGCGGTAAGCCCTTGTTGCACCGCAGCAAAGAACTCCTGGGCGGCGGGCGTTAAGTAATCCCCACCCTTGGGTGCGTTTTCAATAAGCGCTTTATCGCCTGGATCTTTGGAGTCTAAAATGCGCAGTGGGTTTTGCTGGAGGCGGGTTTTACTATCTTCGGAGAGGTTTTCAGCATGTTCAGAAAAATAGGCGACGAGCGCGCTGCGGTATGCTTCGCGGCTTTCTGCATCACCGAGCGTGTTGAGCTCAAGGCGTAGGCCCTGCGTGATGCCGAGGCGGGTAAGAAAATGGTGCGCGAGGGCGATAAGTTCAACATCGGCGGTGGGGGATGCATCCCCGAGCACCTCAAAATTAACCTGGTGGAAGTGGCGCTGACGGCCTTTTTGTGGGCGCTCATAGCGAAAAAGCGGGCCGTAAGAAAATAAACGCAGCGGCAAATGCTGCTGCAGGCCGTTGGAAATGAAGGCGCGAGCAACACCGGCGGTGAATTCTGGTCGCAGGGTGAGGCTTTCCTCATTGCGATCAGTGAAGGTGTACATTTCTTTGTTCACGACATCGGAGGTTTCACCCAGGGTGCGCTTGAAGACCTCAGTAAATTCAAAAATGGGGGTGAAGAAGGGTGTGAAGGCGTAATGCGTGGCAGCAGCGCGGGCCACATCAACGATATGCTGATGTGCACGGGCTTCATCAAGGAAGAGGTCTTTTGTGCCGCGCACGGGCTGGATTTTTTGGCTCATGCCGCTTTCTTCCTATAGCGCTGGGTGACATATTCTTCGACCATGGCAGTGAACTCTGCGGCGATGTTATCGCCACGAAGGGTGGCAATTTTTTTACCATCGACGAAGACGGGAGCGGCAGGTGATTCGCCGGTGCCGGGAAGGCTGATGCCGATATTGGCATGTTTGCTTTCGCCGGGACCGTTAACGATGCAGCCCATGACGGCGACATTCATTTCTTCCACGCCGGCATAATGCTGGCGCCAGATCGGCATGTTTTTGCGTAAATACTGCTCGATATCTTGGGCGAGCTCTTGGAAGAAGGTGCTGGTAGTGCGGCCACAGCCAGGGCAGGCAGTGACTTGTGGAGAAAAGGCACGCAAACCCAAACTTTGGAGCAATTCTTGTGCGACGATGACTTCTTTAGTGCGTGAGGCACCGGGCTCTGGAGTGAGTGAGACGCGGATCGTGTCGCCAATGCCTTCTTGCAATAGGATGCTGAGCGCGGCAGTGGAAGAGACGATGCCTTTTGTGCCCATGCCCGCTTCGGTGAGGCCGAGATGGAGCGGATAGCGGCAGCGCGCGGATAATGCGCGGTAGATCGCGATGAGCTCTTGTACGCGACTCACTTTACAGGAGAGAAGGATTTTATTGCTAGGCAAACCAAGTT
>JANQQO010000123.1 GCA_028289305.1 Rickettsiales bacterium
GGTGCGGTGGTCGTGGTCGAGCAATCAAAGAAAGATACGCTGCCGGAATTGCCATATTTCCGCCATGCCGACGAGCGCATCTACAAAATTACCAAAATCACCCTGCTGCAATACCAGCCGGAAAAATAACTCTCTGGGTTTAGTAAGGGAACTCAAAAATAAAGTCGCTATCTGTCAGCGTTGCCGCTTCTACACAATGTCACTTGAAAAAGTAAATGAACCCATGACGTTACTCGCCCCGCTCATCACAGGCTACCCAAGAGCAAAGCTTCTCAAACACCTCGTATTCAAAAACACCGCCGCTCTTTTCAAGACCACACTCCCGCGCCAAACCTAACCAGTCAATCGACCTTGTGCTCATCGAATATTCTCTCACCCTGATCATTTCAAGAACCAGCCCTTCAAATGCCATTTCAGGCTCACCATGGTTGAGATAGTGCTCAATTGCGTCGGTTGCTTCTTTGCTCATGAGCGATCGACAGAGACCAAGCGCACTATATATTTTGTTCCTAAGTATTTCTTCAGACAATTCAATCACTCTATTGTAAGATTTCAAATATAAAGTCGCTATCTGTCAGCGCGGCTGCTTCCACACCAATAAGCGTCACCACAACCTGCGCGGAAGAATCCTCAACATCCAGCGTGATAATAGCATTGCTACCATCCTGCGCTATGTTGATATCCCCCACACCGGCAAAATCATACTCAGAAAAATCAATCACATCCTCTCCCTGGGTAAAATCCGTGATGGTCATCGCCGCATGATCAGTAGCATTATTAAAAAATTCAAATATATCTAAGCCTGCACCACCAGTCACTATATGCTCTCCTCTGGATACAAATGTGATGGTGTCATCACCAGCCCCTGCATCTATAACATTGCGGCTATCTTCACCACCAACAAAAATAAAATCGTCTCCAGCGCCGCCAAAAATCGTGTTTTCTCCTGCGGTACCAACCAGAATATCATCACCATTCCCGGCGTAAAGTATATTCGATCCTCCGCCTCCGCCCAGAAGGTCATCTCCTTCTTCACCATATAACGTATCGCCATATTGCCCCCCTGTGAGAGAGTCATCACCATTGCCACCATAGAGTATGTTACTTGCCGTTTCACCGTAGTAATCATTGTGACCATGACCAATAAGCTGATCATCACCATCATCACCCCTAAGAGTGTCACTGCCGCTACCACCAAAAATCCGGTCATTCTCATTGCCCCCACGAAGCAAGTCATCTCCTGCCTCACCATCGATGTAGTCCCAACCGTCACCACCTTCCGCTATATCATCACCATCACCAGCGTAAATACGGTCACCATCAGCGCCTCCGTAAAGGGTATCGCTCCCCTCACCGCCGTGAACCGAATCAGCATTCATTCCGCCATCAATGACGTCGTTTCCACCACCACCATAAAGACGGTCATAGCCTTCATTACCAAAGATCTCGTCGTTGCCCTTATCACCATAAATGCTATCTGCACCATCTTCACCCACAATACTATCTGCACCTTCACCACCATAAACCTCATCATTATCTTCTCCACCTCTCATGGTGTCATGTCCATCACCCCCATAAATAAGGTCTCTACCCTGGCTACCATCAATCACATCATTATTTGCTTCACCATAGATAGTGTCATCACCATACGTGCCACCAAGCGAATCTTGACCATAACCACCATAAATAAGGTCATCACCACCATCGCCTAGAATCTTGTCATTACCCGCACCGCCAAACATAGTGTCATTACCAAAACCCCCTCCGATATCATCATCACCATCCTCTCCATACAGGAGGTCATTACCTGATTCCCACTTAATAAAATCGTCTCCCCGGATAAAATCGTCTCCCTGACCACCAAAAACCGTATCCGAACCAGAGCCACCAAAAATAAAATCATTAAAGTAGTCATCTACGAAAATGGCACTACGTTGCATAGCGCTCTCTTCTGTAAGATGCTGTGGATCAACAGCTGGATCCTCCACTCTGACTGTAGAACCATTATACCCAATTATCTCCTCCCCAAATATAAGTGGCATATCACCAGGAAACCAATCACCGTAGATAAGGTCGTCTCCATCCTCACCAAAAATACGATCGCTACCTCCACCACCAATGATTACATCATCACCCCCAGTGCCATACAGTGTCTCACCACGCTGACTACCTTGAATGGTGTTTGTATTTAACGCCACGTAATCGGCACTTTTTATGTCATCAGAAAGCGTGCTTTGTAGAGAAATGCCGCTATAAACCTGAACAGAGTCATCCTGTTGTGTTTCTTTAATAGTAACCATGAGCTTTTCCTTTCATAATATGATTTTTTAAAATTAGTACTTTTGACGCAGCATGGATGCTGCAAGAAAAAAGAGAGAGGCGTGGTCTAAAGAAAGACCTTCCTCGCGCGATGTTGCGCCGTCTAATGGCAGTAATGTGATCAAGCGCAAAAAGCAGAGGACGCTTTAAGGCCTAATGAAAAGGGTTAAGGTATTTTAGTTTAATATGCGCGCTACGACGTCTTCGTAACGCACCTCCTCTTTTTTACCGGTTTGACGGCATTTCAGCTCCACCATACCTGCTTTTACCCCGCGCGGGCCGAGTGCAATCTGGTGCAAGCCTATCAGATCCATCGTGGCGAATTTTGCGCCGGCCGATTCTTTCCGATCGTCGTACAATACATCAATTTCGTTCTGCTGTAAAGCCGCGTATAATTTCTCCGCCGCCGCATCACACTCCGCATCGCCTGCTTTCAGGTTAATCAGCCCCACGTCAAACGGCGCCACACTATTCGGCCAGATAATCCCCGCCTCATCATGATTCGCCTCAATAATAGCACCCACCAGCCGGCTAATTCCCACACCATACGACCCCATCTCCACCGGCACTTCCTTACCTTCCGCATTCATCACAGTAGCACCCAGCGCCTCGGAATATTTCGTCCCAAAATAGAAAATATGCCCCACCTCAATGCCGCGCCGCTCACGAATCTCCTTCGGTGCTTTCGCCGGGTCATGCTGCTCATCGGCAGCGGCATAAAGCGCCTTCATCTGCTCAATATCCGGCTCTTCCTCCGCCGCTAATGCCTCAAATGCCGGGTCATAAAACAGTGCACTCTCGCCCGTATCCGCCACAATATGAAACTCATGGCTTAAATTCCCACCAATCGCTCCGGTCTCCGCACGCAGTGGAATCGCATGCAGCCCCATGCGCCGAAACACCCGCAAATACGCACGGAACATCTGGTCATACTGCGCTTCTGCACCTGCCTTATCCACGGCGAAACTATACGCATCCTTCATCAAAAACTCGCGCCCACGCATCACCCCAAAGCGCGGGCGAATTTCGTCACGAAACTTCCACTGAATATGATACAGATTCATCGGCAATTCCTTATAGCTCCGCACATTCTTGCGGAAGATATCGGTAATCACCTCCTCATTCGTCGGCCCATATAAAAGCGGCCGCTCATGCCGATCGACAATGCGCAGCATCTCCTTGCCATAATCCTCATAGCGCCCGGATTCCTGCCACAATTCCGCCGGCTGCAAGGTCGGCATCAGCATCTCCAAACAGCCCGCACGGTCCATTTCCTCGCGCACAATCTGCGATATCTTCCGCAACACACGATGCCCCAGCGGCAGCCAGTTATACATCCCCGCCGCCAATTGCCGCACCATTCCCGCACGCAGCATCAACCGGTGCGAGACAATCTCCGCCTCCTTCGGCTCCTCCTTTATCACTGGTAAAAAATATTCCGACAACCGCATCGTGTCTTATACCCTTTCTTTAATCAAAATTCCCTAACGACTCTTTACCTTCACATACCGCCCCGGCGCCTCCTCAATCGCCTTCAGCTTTCCTTCGCCAGGCGTCCGTGGTGCCACTTTTTTACCAACAAAACCTTCCTTCTGCATCCATTGATCCCAATCCTCCCACCACGAACCTGCATGCTCTTTGGCTGCCTTAAACCACGCTTCCGGCGAGGCAGGGTTTTTCTGCTTCCCGCCACCTGGCGTCCAATAGCCATATTTCTTTTTCGCCGGCGGGTTCACCACTCCGGCAATATGCCCCGATCCACTCAAGACAAATCGCACCTTCCCGCCGTAAAGCTGCGTCGCCTTATACGTCGCCTCCCATGGCGCAATATGATCCTCCCGCGTTGAGAGAATATAGGTCGGCGTCGTAATCATCTTTAAATCTATCGGCACCCCATTAAGCGTAATACCACCCTTCTTCACGAGCTGATTTTCCAAATACATCTTGCGCAGATAAAAACTATGCATCGTTGCCGGCAGCCGTGTCGAATCCGCATTCCAATACAGCAGATCAAACGGGAAAGGCTGATTGCCCAGCAGATAATTATTTACCACAAACGACCAAATCAAATCATTCGCACGCAGCAGGTTAAACGCCAGCGCCATATCATCCGCATCCAAATAGCCCTGCTCGGTCATCTTTTCTTCCATCGCGCTGATCTGCTCTTCATCCATGAACACACCCAGCTCACCCGGCTCAGAAAAATCCACCAGCGTCGTGAAATAGGTAACCGAGCGCACCCGATCTGCCTGTTTCTTCGCCGTTAAATAAGAAAGCGTCGCCGCCATTAACGTACCACCAATGCAATACCCCACCACATTGGTTTGCTTCTCACCCGTCGCCTGCTCCACCGCATCCAAACAGGCCAATACCCCATCTGTCATATAATCAGCAAATCCCGTCTTCGCGAGCGCTTTGGTCGGATTCACCCAAGACGTGATAAACACCGTATGGCCCTGATCCACCAGCCACTTCACCAGCGAATTTTCCGGCTGCATATCCAGCACGTAATATTTGTTAATCCACGGTGACACAATCAAAAGCGGTGTTTGGTGCACCTGCTTCGTCGTTGGCGTATACTGAATCAGCTGCACCAGCGCATTCTCAAACACCACCTTCCCCGGCGTAGACGCCAGATTTTTCCCTACCTTAAACGCCTTCTCATCAGTCATCTCCACCTTAAGCGCGCCCTTGCTCCGCTCCAAATCTTCCAACAGATTTTTAAGCCCCTCCACCAGGTTTTCACCCTTCGTTTCAATCGTCTTACGCAACACTTCTGGATTGGTCAGAATAAAGTTGCTTGGCGCCATCGCGTCGATACATTGCCGCGTGTAAAAATCCAACTTCTTCTGGGTTTTTTCATCCACACCTTCTGTGTGATGCACCACATCCTGCATCCACCCGGAGGTCAGCAAATAGGATTGCTTCACAAAATCAAACAACACATTATCGGTCCATAGCGCATCACGAAAGCGCTTATCCTTCTCACCCGGCACCGTAATCGGCGTCGACTCCTCACCTAAAAACCGCAGCGCCGTATGGCTGAACAAACGCATATACGCATGATACAGCTCCACCTGCTCCTTCAAATACCGCGTAGGGTTTTCCAGCATATCCTCAAACAGCGCCATGAACGCCTTAGCCGCAGACATCGCTGGAGCCGCCATATAAGCATCCTTCCCCTGCGCTTTGATAAACTCTTGCATGGCATCCTGACAATGTTGCACCACACGCATTGCGTTCTGTTGCACCGCATCAAGCTCTAGTGTTTCTGTCGTTTTTTGCTTCGTCGTCATGAAAAAATAGGCGTGTATATCACCCCAGTTCTATGCTAGAATACGTATAACACTGGTGCGCTAAAAAATCACCAATTAACCCCCGATGCAAGGATCGAATCGTCTCGTGAAGCCATTTTTTACCACTCTTTCCATCACAGCGTTGCTTTTACTCAACGCCTGTTCCTGGTATGAAAGAAACGCCAATAGTCTTGGCGAAAGCATGCCCACTTTTAGTGGTGAGCGCTGCGAAGGGCGGTATTTCTGCTTCGGTAGTGACGATAGCAAGAAACCCTCTGCCGCCACCACACAGCGCCGTTCCGCTAATCCTGGGTTGCGCCAAGCACCCAGCGTGCCGGTGCCGCCGGTCGCCACCGGTGCACCCACACCGTATCCAAATACACCACCGCCCATGCCTCCTGTTCCGCCCTATGGCACCGCTCCACCACCCATCCCAGCCGCTCCGCCCTATGGTACTACCCCATCTTTCCAGCCAAATAATGCCGCTCCGGCGTATATCCCGCCCAATGCTGCGCCTACGCGCCCGCTGGAACCGTGGGAAGAAAACAATCCTGAGTGGAAAGAGGATCTGCCGCCCACCCGCGTCAATGAGATGGAGCGCCAGTTAGAAATGCTCGAGCGTGGCGCGCCATAGGCTTGACCCTGCCCGCATTTCACGGTATAGTACCCACCATATCTTGTAGATAACATGCTAAAAATGCGCTACATTTTCCATATTGCAACAGCTGCCTTCCTCCTTATCGTACTCAGTGCGTGCCATCGCTTTGAGGCGAAAAACATGCCGCTCTATGACGATATCTTTGTGGAGCAAGAGCCTGAAGGCAAGCCAGCGCGCCGCATTCCTCCACAAAACCCATCGCCCGCACCGCAGTATAAAATCCCACAATTCAATAACGAGATATACCGCAACGCTCCGCCACAGCGCGATGTGCCGCCATTGGTTGATCCCACCTCTGGCCTCATCTTGCCAGAAAATCCCGGCTTCCCAAATCTTCACAGTGTTCCACCCCAGCAAGATTTCTCGCCCGTCCGCAGCAATCTAGAGAACACCCGCGAATCCTTGCAGCACGAGCGTAACGCCGCGCAGGAAAAACGCGAGAACATCCATAATCCTCCCGCGCCACCACCGGGTCCACAAGGTTTCACCGCCATTGATAATAATCCCGAGCCGCGCGATCACGCCGTGCAGCCGGTCGATCTTGTGAATGTGCCGCTCACCGAACCGACCACGCTTAAACCGTTTATCGATGGCGCAGATGAGGAAATCATCGCCTATGTCGATGCCGCCACCGGCGCACCGCCCAGCCACGCCTTCGGCACACCGGAAAATCCGGCAGGCAGCCATTCTGTTGCCACCCTCCCGCCAGAAGTTGGCTATACAGACAGTCCCGAGCTCTTCAACGAAGAGCCCTTCCTGCTCGATCCCTTCGCATATGACCGTTCGCTCACGGTCAATCGCCCGGATCTGCTAGAAAACCAAGAACCGGAAGAAGTTGCCCTGCGCATCAAGCGCGCCGAGCCCGGCACACGTTTCACCCCTGAATACCGCCACGTCGCTCCCACGATAGACGGCCCCATGCCCCATCTCTACCACGGCGAGCGCTACTTCCCCAATCGGTAGTTAATTCAAGACTAGCATCACCGCTAATAATCGAGTACATTGGCCGGCATGCCACGAGAATTTTATCGCATAAAGCGCTTGCCGCCATACGTATTTGCTGAGGTCAATAAGATCAAGGCCGAAGCACGCCATCGCGGTGAAGACATCATTGATTTCGGCATGGGCAACCCCGATGCGCCGAGCCCGCCGCATGTCATCGAGAAGCTCCGCGAGACCGTGCTCGACCCATCCGCCCACGGTTACTCTGTGTCACAGGGCATTTACGGCCTGCGTAAAGCCGTTGCCGCCTATTACGATCGGCGCTTTTCTGTAAACCTCAATCCCGATACCGAGATCACCGTCAGCATGGGCTCGAAAGAAGGCCTCGCCCATTTTGCTTTGGCCATCACCAAGCCCGGCGATGTCATCCTCGTGCCCAATCCCAGCTACCCCATCCACGCCTTCGGCTTCATCATCACCGAGGCCGCGGTTAAATATCTGGTGCGTGATTTCACCCAGCCCACCGAGGAAGATATGCTGCGCCAGCTTAAGCGCGCGGTGGAAAACACCACGCCCAAACCCTCGGTCATCGTGCTGAATTTCCCCTGCAACCCCACTGCAGAAACGGTCACCTTGCCCTTCTATGAAGAGGTGGTGGAATTCTGCCATCATCACGATATCCTCATCATTTCTGATCTCGCTTACTGCGAAATTTATTTCGACGATAACCCACCACCCTCCATCTTAGAGGTCAAAAAAGCGCGCGATATCGCCGTTGAATTCACCTCGCTCAGCAAAACCTATTCCATGGCCGGGTGGCGCATGGGCTTTGCCGCCGGCAATGCCGACCTCATCCACGCCCTAAAGCGCATCAAATCCTATCTCGATTACGGCGCTTTCACTCCAATACAAGTCGCTGCCACCGCCGCGCTTAACGGCCCACAAGACTGTGTAGAAGAAACCCGCCAGCGCTATAAAGAACGCCGCGATGTCCTGGTTCAAGGCCTTAATGACGCTGGCTGGCCCGTCGAGCCACCCGCGGCCAGCATGTTCGTCTGGGCGCCCATCCCAGAGAAATACCGCGAGCTCGGCTCGCTCGAATTCTCCAAACGCTTGCTCACCGAAGCAAAGGTCGCCGTCTCCCCTGGCATTGGCTTCGGCACATACGGCGATGGACATGTCCGCATCGCCATGATAGAAAACAAGCACCGAAGCCGCCAGGCGATACGGAACATCAAACAATTCTTTAAAAAATAACGGCGCGATACGTATGTCTTCTTCGCTGAATATTGCCATTGCTGGTCTTGGAACCGTCGGCTGCGGCGTAGTGGATATCCTCCAGCAAAAGCCCGAGCTGCTTGCCGCCCGCGCCGGCACACCCATCACTATCACCGCTGTCTCCGCCCGCGATAAAACCCGCGATCGCGGCTGCGACCTCTCCGCCTATGCTTGGTGTGACGACCCGCTAGAACTCGCCACACGCGAGGATGTCGATGTTGTCGTCGAGCTCATTGGCGGCGCGGATGGCACCGCACTCGCACTTGCTGAAGCCACCATTAAAAACAAAAAAGCCTTCGTCACCGCTAATAAAGCGCTTATCGCCACGCATGGCATGGCGCTTGCCACCGCAGCAGAAAGAAACGCCACCCCGCTCGCGTTTGAAGCGGCGGTCGCCGGCGGCATTCCCATCATCAAAACCATCAAAGAAGCGCTCACCGGCAACCAGATCCGCCGCGTGCTCGGCATCATGAATGGCACCTGCAACTACATCCTCACCGCCATGCAGCAAGATCAGCGCGATTTTGACGATGTGCTACGCGAGGCGCAAGAGCTCGGCTATGCTGAGGCCGATCCAAGCTTCGATATCAACGGCACCGATACCGCGCATAAGCTTGCCATCCTCACCTCCCTTGCCTTTGCTACGCCTGTCAATCTCGATGCGGTGTATATCGAGGGCATCGAGCAAATCACCCTGCCGGATATTCTCTATGCGCATGAACTCGGCTATCACATTCGCTTGCTTGGCATCGCCGCCCTCACCGATCACGGCATTGAACAGCGCGTGCACCCTGTGCTCGTCCCTCTTCATTCACCGCTCGCCCGTGTCGAAGGCGTGTTGAACGCGGTCGAAGTCGATTGCGACGCCCTCGGCCCCATCTTCTTAGAAGGCGCCGGCGCCGGTGCAGGCCCCACCGCCTCAGCCGTCGTCGCAGATATCGTTGATATCGCCGCTGGGCGCCTAAGCCCACCGCTCGGCCTGCCTACCGCCGCCTTAAAAGAAGAGCCCATCGCTGACATTGCCCGCCATCACGGCCCGTATTACCTCCGCCTCGTCGTGCAAGACACGCCCGGCGTACTCTCCGCCATCACCACCGCGCTCAGCGAGCAACAAATCGGCGTTAAAAACGCCCTGCAGCCTTCGGCAGAAAAAAATGCTGATAGCGCCACCATCATTCTCGTCACCCACGCTACCGACGAGCACGCCATGCAAACGGCGCTTGCCGCCATCAATAAACTCAACTATGTACTAGAAGCGCCCCATATGATTCGCATCGAGGGGTAAAAGGAGAGGAGATCACCATGCCACAATCCGCCAATGCCATCGAGCCCGCCTCTGAGCAATACACGCTCGACCGTAACTATGCGCTAGAAGCCGTGCGCGTCACCGAAGCCGCCGCGCTGGCCTGCTCCAAATGGATGGGCCTGGGTGATGAAAAAGCCGCAGACCAAGCCGCCGTTGACGCCATGCGCAGCGCGCTTAACACCCTCTCTATCGACGGCACCGTCGTCATCGGCGAAGGTGAGCGCGATAAAGCCCCGATGCTCTATATCGGCGAGAAAGTCGGCACCGGCAAAGGCCCTGCTGTCGATGTCGCCCTCGATCCACTAGAAGGTACCACCATCTGCGCCACGGGTGGCCCCAACGCGCTTGCCGTGGTGGCCCTTGCGGAAAAAAGCGGCTTCCTTAATGCGCCCGACGTCTATATGGAAAAAATCGCAGTCGGAGACGATCTCCCAGAAGGCGTGGTCGATCTCCATAACACCCCAGCGAAAAAGCTCAAGAACCTGGCCAAGGCCAAAGGCTGCGACGTATCCGACCTACTCGTCGTCATCCTCAATCGCTCGCGCCATGAAGAGCTCATCGCTAAAACCCGTGAAGCGAAAGCCCGCATCCAGCTCATTCAAGATGGCGACGTCGCCGGCATCATCGCCACGGCCCGTCCAGAAACCGGCGTTGATATGTATGCCGGCATTGGTGGCGCGCCAGAAGGCGTGCTCGCCGCCGCGGCATTGCGCAGCACAGGCGGGCAAATGCAAGGCCGCCTTGTCTTCGAAAGCGTCGGACAAAAAGTCGATAGCGAAGAGCAAAAAGCGCGTGCCAAACGCATGGGAATCAAAGACCTGAACAAAAAATATACCATCGGCGAAATGGCCCATGGCAATGTCATGTTCGCTGCCACCGGTGTCACCACCGGCTGGATGCTCGAAGGCGTACGCCGCTTTGCCGGCGGCGCTACCACCCATTCCATGGTCATGCGCTCGCTCACCGGCACCACGCGCCTCATTCGTACCGAGCATAATTTCCTCCGTAAAAAAGAAAAAGAGTACGAGAAATAGGCCATGCCTGGCGCCACCTCTTCTGCGCAGCACCCCACCACGGGGGATGCGCCCTTTGCTACCCCGTCCGTCAGAGAGCAGCGCTGGCACTTACCGCCGGTCGATGAGCGCCTCGCTCTAGCGCTTCAGCAAAAACACCACCTGCCTGATAGCATCGCCCGCATCCTTGCTCAGCGCGGCATTGCCCTTGAGAACGCGGAGGATTTCCTCCACCCCACGCTCAAACGCTTACTACCCGACCCCTTCCATCTGCTTGATATGCACAAAGCCGCTGCGCGCCTTGCCCATGCGATTCAGCACGGCGAAAACACGGTCGTCTTCGGCGATTACGATGTCGATGGCGCCACCTCTTCCGCCCTGCTCATCCGCTTCTGTCGCGCGGCAGGCCTTACCATCACCGCCTATATCCCCGATCGCCTCACCGAGGGTTATGGCCCGAATACCGAAGCCCTGCTCCGCCTCCATGAACAAGGGGCAGAGCTCATCATCACCGTGGATTGCGGTGCGGTCGCGCATGAGCCCATCGCCGCTGCCACCGAAGCCGGCGTAGATACCATCGTCATCGACCACCATCTCGGCGCCGAACAACTGCCCAACGCCGTCGCTGTCGTTAATCCTAATCGCGTCGATGAAACTACTGAACACCGCCAGCTTGCTGCAGTTGGCGTTACTTTCCTCCTCATCGTTGCCACGAACGCGCTACTGCG
>JANQQO010000126.1 GCA_028289305.1 Rickettsiales bacterium
AGCGCACCTCAAGCTTGGCAGGGTGCACGTTAACATCGACTTCTTCAGGTGGTAGTGTGAAGAACAGCACCACCACAGGGTGGCGGTCACGGGCGAGGAAATCTTGATACGCCGCACGGATGGAGCCGAGGATCAGCCGGTCTTTCACCGGGCGGTTATTAACGAAGAGATATTGCGCGGTGGAGGTGCCGCGGTTGAAGGTGGGTACGCCGGCAAAGCCTTTTAGGGTAATGCCTTCACGCTCAGCGTGGATGGGAATGGCGTTTGCGGCGAATTCTTTAGTGAGTATATGCGATAGCCGCTCTAAATGGGCGTCATCATCTAATAAATCACCAGCCATTTTGGGAATGTTGAGCACGGTTTTGCCCTGTGTGGTCAGGGTGAAGTGGATGTTAGGATAGGCCATAGCGAGGCGATTGATGACATCGACGGCGTGCTGTTGCTCAGTGCGGTCGGTTTTTAGGAATTTGAGCCGTGCCGGTGTGGCAAAGAAGAGGTCTTGAATCACGACCTTGGTGCCCTGTTGCAGGGAAGCAGGCGTGGGGTCAGAGACCACGCCGCCTTCGACAGAGAGCGACCAGGCCTCATCAGCATCCTTCGCTTTGCTAGTGATGCTGAGGCGGCTGACAGCGCCAATGGCTGGCAATGCTTCACCGCGGAAGCCAAAAAAATGCACGTGGGAGAGGTTATGGTCGGGTAGTTTGGAGGTGGCATGGCGCAGGATAGCGAGTTGTAATTCGTCTTTGTGCATGCCTTTGCCGTTATCAGTGACGGCAATGCGGTTTTTGCCGCCATGTTCGAGGTCGATGGTGATGCTGGTAGCGCCTGCATCAATAGCGTTTTCTACGATTTCTTTTAAGGCAGAAGCGGGACGCTCAATCACCTCGCCAGCAGCGATTTGATTAACAATATTGGGGGGTAAGACGTGAATGGTCATGTAGTGGCTAGGAGCTCTTTTGCGCGTATTTTCCCTGCTTCTACCGCAGGTTGGTCGAAAGCATTAATGTGTACCATAGCAGCGGTGATGATGGTTTCAAGTATGAGATGCATCGCCAGGGCGCCAGCAGTGGCTTCATCGACTGTATGGAGCGCGAAGTGGCGCGTGGGACAGCCTTGCTGGATCAGAGTTTCCAGCGTAGCCTGTTGCTCAGCCACCATGATATCACCAAGATGTTTGCCGCCAAGTTCGGCACGACAGGTGGCGGGGAGCGTGGTGGGATCTAGCGTGTTTCCTTGCCCGGTGCTATCTAGGGTGAGGAGGGTAAACATTTTATCCTTTGGGCCATCGAGATAGAGTTGCAGCTGGCTGTGCTGATCCAGTGTGCCCATGGCTTTGATCGGCGTGGTGCCGTGGCCATTTTTACCGAGGCTTTCTGCCCAGATCTGCCGATACCAGCTGGCAAAGGCGTTCAGCCGATCAATATACGGCATGAACACGGTGCTGGTGATGTGCTGTTGGTGGAGGAGGTGATGCAGCGCGGCGCCTTGTGCGGCAGCGGAACCCGCGGCAAGATTCTCGGCAACGCTGTGTGCTGCGCCGGCGCGAATAGCCGCACTATCTAGCCCAGCAATCGCGGCTGGCAGCAACCCGACATTGGTGAAAATGGAGAAGCGGCCACCAATATCAGGATCGTGGTCATGGGTGGGGATATTGTGTTCCGCGGCCAGGGTGCGCAGCGGATTTTCCTCGGGCATGGTGATGACATGCACCTGTTTACGGAGCGCTTCTGGCCCAAGCTCGCCTTGGATTTTATGGAGGAAGGTGGAGGCTTGAGAGAGGGTTTCTAAGGTGTTGCCTGACTTGCTGATGATGAGGAAGCAGGTGGTGTTGAGCGTGCAATTATCCAGAAAGGTTTGGATGGTGTGCGGATCGATGTTATCGAGGAAATGGATAGCGGGTGTTAAAGGAGCAGGGGTGGTGAGGCCGACCAGCGCTTGCCCACTTAGGGTAGAGCCGCCCGTGCCCAGCACGACGACAGTGTCATAATTTTCCCGTATCTGTGTAGCGAGGGCGGCGATGTCTGCAATGTCGTCAGTTTCTGCAACCTGCGCCAGCAGACGCAACGCGCCTGCGTTCTTTTGTTCTTCAAGGGTGTTTAAGATAGGGGTGATTTCTTCTAGCGTTTTGGTGAACGCTTCTTTCGTGATGCCGCGGGCACCCATCGCGGTGTCAAAACACCCATCAATAATATGATCAAATAGCGGCATTACAGCTTCATGGTTGCATTATGATATATGGCAAACGTAATAAAAAATCATGCTGATCTAAAACGTATTCTTTGTTTTGAGTTTAGAAAATTCAGTACAGGCTTTTCTACCGCTTTATAATACGCAATAGAAAAAATAATGGAAAACATCATTAAGGCTGTTATTAGCCATTGATATATTATGAGCCCATTACCTTCCGGTAGTATTCGGCCGGAGACTATGTTAACGAATACTCCAAGGAAAACCGGATGAATCAGATATAGCGTGTATGAGGCGTCTCCCAGAATAGCTGAAAATTTGGGAAGGAGTGGTTTGTTTCTTAACTCTAAGATAACCAGGCCGTATAAAATAAAAGCTGAGCCTACGCCAAAAGTTGTAACGCGTCGCCAAACTTTATCCCAACCTATTAATATATCTTCTCCCAATAGAATGGTGGCTAATAAAATAATAAGCCCTGCTGCAATAAATAGACGTGGCATAAAAAACTTTTCTTTGACTATCATTATGCCAATTAGAGAGCCAGCAATGAACTCCAAATGGAATGGCGACAGTAAGAAAATATAATGAAACGGTGTTACATTAGGTATCCGTTCAACAAGTAGTCCGCCTAAGCATATTACGCTTGCCCAGCTAAGTAATATGGGCAAGAAAAGTTTTTTGTCGAATGAAAGGAATAAAGAAAACAGCAAATAAAAGTACAATTCGTGGCATAAAGACCAGGCAACTGGAAGGATGTTTTCCTTGCTCTTGGCCGGGAAAAGTGTGACTGAACGTAAGATATCAACCTCTTCCTTGAAGTGATACAAGCCAAGCATCCATAGTACTATTATGAAGCTGAGGATAAGCCAGTAATTACTATAAATTCGAATAAAGCGTTTTTTTAAGAATACAGGACCATAGGATTTATCTCCGAACTTGGAGTAGTTTGTATAGGTTATAATAAAACCGCTAATAATAAAAAATACATCAACGCCAAAAAAGCCGAATTGCCTAAACCCAACAAACCACATGTCGAAACCTAGATTTTTTGAGGTTTCTGCAAAGTGGTATAGTAATACCAAAAGTGCTGCAAAACCTCTCAGGAACTGAACGTTATACAGCTGGTCTTTCATTCTTTTAAGTGTGTTGAGTCGGACGACGTAGTGATGTGCATAAGCATTATGGGTGTATTTTACAGCATGGTTGTGCTCTACGGTTTATACTATTACGTGGGAAACTTCTAGGCTTTCCTTATGGTGATGCTGGGGGTGTTCCGACGATGGTGATCGCCAGCGTGTCTGGGGTGAAGAGGGTGCGTGCGACGCGGTTTATCTCCTCATGGGTAACAGCAGCGATGCGCTGGTTACGCTCTTTCATGAAATTGGGGCCTAAGGCATTTATCTGCATGAAGGTGAGATAGCGCGCCATGCGGTTATTGCTATCAAGGTTGATGACGAAGGAGCCGGTGAGGTAGCGTTTGGCAAGGGTAAGCTCCTCTTCGCTGATGCCTTCTGTTTGGAGCTTCCGCATTTCTTCCTTGATGAGGGAAAGCGAGGTATCGATCGCGTCGTTGCGGGTGGCGACATAGCCTTTGAGCAGTGCGGCGTGTTGGTAATTCGCAAGGTAGGAATAGACGGAATAGGCAAGCCCGTGCGTTTCGCGGACGGTTTTCATAAGGCGGGATTCAAAACCACCACCGCCGAGGATGTGATTGGCGATATAGGCGGCGTAGAAATCCGGATGGTGGTAGGGCACGCCCTTTTGGCCGAAGATAGCAACGCTTTGTGGTGTGCTGTGTGCGATGTGCTGGGGCGTGGTGTTGAGCTGTGTGAACGCGGGGATGTCGTTCTGTTGTGTTGCTGTTTTATGCGCTATTTTTTCAGCAAGCGGAGAGAATAATGCTGAGGCTGTCCCTGGGGTGATATCCCCAACCACGCTGATGATGAAGCGGCTGCAACACAGGCGGTCTTTCCAGAAGGTGTGAATATCTTCAGTCGTGATGGCATCCACACTTGCTGTGGTTCCTTTATCTGCATGCGCATAGGGGTGGGAAGAGAGGCTATGCATGTTCCATTGTTTTTCGGCGATGCTACGGATGCGCTCCTCTTCTTTGGTACGTTCGTTATGGGTATAGGCCTTGACGCGCGATAACGCTTCTTCGGAGAATGCCGGCTCAAGCAGAATTTCGGTGAGCAGTGCGATCGCTTTTTCTTTATTCTCGCTCAAGCTTTTTAGCGTGATATGGAGATAATCACGGTCAGTATAGGTGTTCAGAATAATACCAAGGCGGTCAAGTGTATCATGGAGGGTTTCGTGATCTGTCTGGGTGGTGCCTTCGAGCAGTAATTCTTTGGTGAGATAGGATAGGCCGTGCTTTTCAGTAGGGTCATAGGCATAGCCGCCATGTTGAATCGCCATGTGGATGGCGATGATGGGTGCGGTGTTGTCTTCAATGAGCCATATATTGGTGTTTTGGGTGAGGGCCACTTGCTCCACATCACGCAGGGCGTGGGCAGTAGAAGGGATGCATAGTAGCGCTATGAGTGTGAGGAGGAGAAATCGGTAAGATTGCTGCATCTATTATTTCCCCGGAAGAAGCTGCCCAGTGACAACATGCTGCGAATCAAGTACGCAGTGGGCGGCGCGTTTGATATCGTCAGAAGAGACCTGCATCATATTATGAAGCCAGTCTTCCACGTAGTCTGGGCCGAGATTGGTGGCAGCGGCGGTGCCATAAATCAGCGCGGTGTTTTTCACGTTATCCAGCGCATAGAGCACGTTTGCTTTTATCTTGTTTTTGGTGCGGGTGAGCTCTTCTTCCGAAACGCCTTCTTCGGCAATGCGCTCCAGAGCCTGCGTGAAGGCGGGTTCTATCGCATGAAGAGGTGTACCTTTGCTCGGTAGGATATAGATGCTGAATACTGATTCATCCAGCGTGGTGTCATCATAATAGGTGCTGGTTTCAGTGGCGATGTCTTTATTGATTGCTAATTCTTTATAGAGTCGGCTGCTTTCTGAGCCACCGAGCAGCTGGGCCAGCAAGGATAAGGCGTATGTATACTGTCCCTCTGGGGCGGTGTTGGCACTTGGAACGCGATAGAAGCGGAGCCATTCTGGCTGGGTGATTTTAGGGTCGCTTAGCGAGATAAGCGGTACTGGGGGTTTAGCAGCGGTGGTGATGGGAGCGCGTTTTTTTGCTATGCTGGCGCTAGCTTCTATGGTGCCGTAATAGCGTTCTGCCAGCGCTTTGACGGTTTGATGTTCCACATCACCTGCAATCACGACGATCGCATTGGCGGGGTGGTAATAGTTGTCGTAAAATGTGCGGAGCGCATCTTGGGTGATGGCGTGAATGTTCTCCTGAGAGCCGATGACGGGTGTGCCATAGGGGTGATCTGGGAAGAGGCTAGCACGCATTTGCTCAATCAGCAGGCTGCGCGGTACGTTATCGGTGCGTGAACGGCGCTCTTCTAAGATGACCTTGCGCTCTACTTCAATGGCGGAGGCGTTGAGCACAAGATTGCGCATGCGCTCGGCTTCTAATTCCATGACCTTTTCTAAGCCTTCTTTGGGGATGACTTGATAATACGCCGTATAGTCATAGGCGGTGAAGGCATTATTATTCCCGCCTAAGGAGGCGATGTGTTCGGAAAAATCGCCGGGTGCAAGCTGTTTGGTTTGTTTGAACATCAGGTGTTCTAGAAAGTGTGAGATGCCGGAGAGTTCGAGTGACTCATCAACAGCGCCAATTTGATACCACACCATATGCGCCACGATAGGCAGGCGGTGATGCGGCACATGAATGACGCGCAGGCCATTCTCAAGGGTGAATTGCTGGCTTTTTATGGGTAGTTTTTCTGCCGTGGCGGGCGCAGGCACAAGCAAGCATAGTAATGCTAACGCAGTGAGTAGGCGCATATTAGAGGCCTAGCGCGTCATTCAAAAGGCCTTTTGACTCACCACCAAGAGTAGGCGTTTCTCCCTCTGTAACAGGCTTGCCCTCACGTTTGTTTTTGGTCAGGCGTTCTTCTTCTTTTTCCACGTCTACAAGTGGATCTTCCTTTTTGGGGATGATGGGCTCGAGTATGTCATCAAGAAAGCCTTTTTCTTCCTCTGGAACTGCAGGGGCAGCGGCTTTGTTTTCCTGCTCTAACAGGGTGCGGATATCAGGATTGGCGCTTGTTTGGGTACGATTGAGTAGGTTTTTTTCACCACGGGTTTGCGCACCGCTTCTCTGTGCGCTTTGTTGATCAAACAACACTTCTTTTGCCCGCTTGGAGATATCGCTGGTGGCGGTGCTGCCTGCTTCTGCAGGCGGGCGTAGGTTAAACTCCGGCGGTACACTTAAAGGCGGGCGTGAGATCACCATAAACTCATCCGGCGCTGATTTCTTAAGGCCCAGCGATTCGCGCACACCAGAACCACCGCTGCAGCTAGTAAGCACTAAGCTGAGGCCTAGGAGCGCGATGGTCGCCGTGATGCGGCTATGATGTTTTCCCGTTTTCATCCTGCTCTGTTTTATCATAGGAAATAAAGCTGTCTATAATTAACATAATTGCACCGATGACAACAGCGGAATCGGCAATGTTAAACGCGGGCCAGTGATAGCCGGCGACGTGGACATCAAAAAAATCGGCTACTGCGCCGAAACGGAGGCGGTCTATGGTGTTTCCCAGTGCGCCACCGATGATTGCGCCAATGGCAAGTGCGGGTAAAAGACGGTCTGTGTAGCGCAGCCACCAGGCAAACCCGATGCTCACCAGGATGGCGATGATGGAAAAAATCAGTGGGCTGTGCTCGCCGTTTTGAAACATGCCGAAGCTAATGCCGCGATTCCACACCATGACCAGGTTGAAGAAGGGTGTGACGGTGATGGGAGGAATGCGGTCAATTTCAAGAATCGCCAGCATATACCATTTATGCGCCTGGTCGCAGAGGAGGACGAAGAAAGCGATGATGAGCCCGGTGCGTAGCATGATTAGGGATTCTCCTGCAGGGTGGATTGCGCATGCTGGCAATCCTCTGCGATTTGTGTTTTAAGCGCGTCCACAGAAGCAAATTGTTGCTCTGGGCGAATAAAGTCAAGAAATTCTACCGTTGCGCAGGTGTCATAAATATCCGCATCAAAATTGAAGATATGCACTTCTAATACTTCGCGCGCGCTATCAAAGGTGGGGCGTTTGCCGAAATTGGCGATGGCTGGGCGCGCGGTTTCTTCTCTGTCTAATTTTATGGTGACGCTATAGACGCCGAATGCCGGGCGGAATTGGTCTTTGAGGTAGATGTTGGCAGTAGGGAAGCCAAGCATGCGGCCGCGCTGGTCGCCCTTGCGTATCCGGCCTTTAACACTGTGGTTACGACCGAGCATGGCGTTTGCTTCGGTAACTTTTCCCTCGCTCAAGAGGTGGCGGATGCGTGTAGAAGAGAAGGCTTCCGCATCGCCCACGGAGGTGAGCTGGGTGAACTGGTAGCCGTGGCGGATGGATTTTTGTTTGAGTAATGCCGCATTGCCCTGGCGTCTGTAGCCAAAAATAAAATCATGACCAATGACAACATGGCTGGTGCGTAATTCTGTGCATAAGATAGTATCGACGAATTGGTCGGCGGTGATGTGCCGAAATTGATTATTAAACGCAGCAACGAAGAGATAGTCTATGCCCATATCGCGGAGCAGGCGCGCTTTCTGGGTGAAGGGAGTAAGACGTGAGGGAGCAAGTTCAGGTTTTAATACGGTGAGGGGATGCGGCTCAAAGGTCATCACTGCGCTGGGGCGATTTGCTTGCTTAGCAATGCTGCGCGCCTGCTCGATGACGGCTTGATGGCCGCGATGCAGTCCATCGAAATTGCCGAGCGCAATAACGCTGTGCTGTGCCTCGGGCGGGCAATGGGAAAAATGTCGGATAATGCGCATTTATGCGGCGGCTTCTTTCCGCAATGACATGAAGATAAGGGCAGGAGCGGCGATATAGATGGAGGAATAGGTGCCGATGATCACACCAAAGAGCACGGCGAGGCTGAAGCCTTTGATGACCGAGCCACCGAGTATAACCAGTGCAAGCAAGGCCAGGATGGTGGTGCCAGCGGTGAGGATGGTGCGTGAGAGGGTGTTATTGATACTGCGATTGAGCAATTCCTCCAGTGGCATTTTTTTAAATTTGCGTAAGTTCTCGCGCACCCGATCGTAAATCACCACTGAGTCATTGATAGAATAACCGATGATGGTGAGGAGGGCGGCGATGGAGGTCAGATTAAACTCGATATGCATGAGGCTGAAAAAGCCAAGTGTGAGGATGATATCGTGGACTAGGGCGATGATCGCGCCGACGCCGAATTGCCACTCAAAGCGCAGCCAGATATACAGCATCATCGCGAGGAAAGCGAGGCCAAGGGAGAGGGCGCCAGCCTGGATGAGCTCGCTCCCCACTTGCGGGCCAACAAAGTCTACCTTGCGATAATCCAGCTCACCGGGAATCGTGTTAGCAAGAATAGCTTTGATATTTTCAATAATAGCGCCTTGGTCTTCCTTCTCAGAGCCTTGTACACGAATGAGGATATCTTGCTCGTTGCCAAAATGTTGGAGCGCTACTTCGCCCTCAACGCTGTTTTGCAACGCGCCACGTATATCAGCAAGCACGATAGGCTGCTCGGCTTGCACTTCGATGACAATGCCGCCGGTGAAATCGATGCCGAAATTTAGCCCGCGTGTGGCCAGCAGGAAGAATGAGCCAAGAATCAGGATGGCGGAGAGGGCAAAAGCGATATTTTTTTGCTTAAGGAAATTGAGTGCGGTGCCGGCTGGGATGAGCGTGATGGGGCGCATAGAAAGTCTGTTTAAAACATTAACGATAAAACTGTAGCGCTATATAGCCTATGTAACTGAGAAAGAAAAGTACTCCTATCACTTTATTGATGTGGGGGCGATATTGGAGAATAAGGGTGAGCAGGCCTGTGGCGGCAAGGAGATACCACATATCGAGGGTGAGGAATTTTTCCGCGATAGGGAGCTCGATGAAAAGGGCGGTAAAGCCAATGCCAGCAAGGATGTTAATGAGATTGCTGCCGATGACATTGCCGATGGCGATATCAGCGTGATTGCGGTAGGCGGCGATGGTGCAGGCGGCGAGTTCGGGCAATGAGCTGCCAAGTGCTACGATGGTGACAGCGATGATCGCTTCAGCAATGCCAAGTATACGGGCGAGCTTGGTAGCGCCATCGATTAAGATATCTGCTCCAAAAACCAATGTTGTTATGCCAAGCAAGGTGATGGCTAGTGATGCAGGAAAGGAGAGTTTTATCGGGATTAACTCCTCTACATCCTTGAGTTGGTGTTCTGGCAATGCAGGTCGTTCTCTGCGGGCGTAGCGAATGGTGATGTGGGTGTAGAATACAAGTATGCCTGTGAACACTGCACCGGCAATAAGGTTGATAGGGCTTAAGAAGCTGAAGAGCATGAATAAGGTTGTGATGGCACAGAGGGCAATGGCATCAAAGGTTCGGATTCTTTTATCGGCAACAAGTGGGGCGATGAGGGCGCTGATGCCCAGTATCAGCAGGATATTGCTGATATTACTGCCGATGATGTTGCCAACGGTGATATCAGGATGGCCAGATAAGGCGGCCTTAAAACTCACGACTAGCTCTGGCGCTGAGGTGCCGACAGCGACCACAGTCAGGCCGATGATGAGGGTGGGCACGCGCATGTGTTTCGCAAGTGCTACCGCACCGCGTACAAGCGCCTCTCCACCAATGAGCAATAAAACCAACCCAACGATGATTTTAACAAGAACGAGAAAGATAGCCACGTGGTTAAAGTTCTTATTGTGATCTTACTCACTGCGGCATAAGCTCTGCTGGGGGGAATGTCAACTGGTGTATAACGCTTCTTAGGAAGGCGCATGTCTCTTTTATCTTCTTCGGCTGTGGTGGGGAGCTTAACACTGGTCTCGCGTGCGATGGGCTTTGTGCGCGATATTCTGATTGCAGCGATCATGGGTGCTGGGCCGCTGACCGACACGTTTTTAGTGGCGTTTAAACTGCCAAATTTTTTCCGACGCTTATTTGCAGAAGGCGCGTTTAACGCGGCATTTGTGCCGATGTTTTCTAAGATTCTGACCGGGGAGGGCAAAGCCGAAGCAAAGCGTTTTGCCGAGCAAGTGTTTGCGGTGTTGCTCTTTGTGTTGTTGGTATTCACGCTGATTATTGAAATAGCGATGCCCTGGGTGATGGTGGTGTTAGCACCGGGGTTTGTGGGGCAACCAGAACAATTTGACCTCGCCGTGTTATTATCGCGCATCACTTTTCCTTATTTGTTACTGGTCTCGCTCGTTGCATTGTTGGGTGGGGTGATGAACAGCTTAGGGCGCTTTGCGGCTGCGGCGAGTGCGCCGATTGTACTGAATTGCTGTTTGATTGGGGCGTTATTGTGGCTGGTAGACTATATGCCGACGCCTGCACATGCTCTGGCCTGGGGTGTGGCCGCAGCGGGTGTGGCGCAGCTGATATGGATGGTTGTGTGGTGTTATCGTGTTGGATATCTCCCGAAGCTCGTATGGCCACGGCTGAATGCGCCGGTGAAGCGGCTATTAAAGCTGATGGGCCCAGGTGTGATTGGTGCGGGCGTGGTGCAGATTAATCTATGGATTGATGTGATTATTGGCACGCTGATTCCGGGTGCG
>JANQQO010000191.1 GCA_028289305.1 Rickettsiales bacterium
CCCCAAGTGCCGGGTGCAATGAGGAGTAATACGATGGCAAAAAAGCACGTATCCTTTTGGCACCCAGCACGCTTAGTAGCGACCTGTGCGGGCGTCGGACAACTCCCCATTGCACCCGGCACTTGGGGCAGTGCGGCAGCCTTTCCGCTAGGTTTTATGATCGTGGTATTGGTGGAGGTGCTGGATAAGGCGACATCTTTTATATCGGCGCTACGCGATATAGCGCCAGTGCTTAAGGACATAGAGTCTTTTTTCGTGTTAGGCGTTTTGCTGGTGTTGCTCTTTATTGCAGGCACGAAAGCCACTGCGGTCTATATGGCGCATACAGGGAAGAAAGATCCGGGCGAGGTGGTGATAGACGAAGTAGTGGGGCAGCTTTTGGTGTTGCTGGCGGCGATACCGATGCTGTTGGAAGTGTACTTTTACCACCCTTGTGGATTTTTATGGGGGTTAGGATGTGATCATCGTCCAGACATAGAATGCGATGCCTGCGCGGCGATTGAGGTGAATAACCTGGCGAATTTGGCGCTTTACGGCTTTCTGGCATTTCTGTTTTTCCGCCTCTGTGACATCGTCAAACCCTGGCCGGCGAATTGGATTGATAAAAACATGCATACCGGGTTTGGCGTGATGTTGGATGATGTAGTGGCAGGAGTCTATGCTGCGGTGTTGCTCTATCTTACTTTTGTCGTAGTGGGGCCTTATGTCTTTTGATGCGCTAACAAGACATGTGCTAGAACGTGCACGGAAAGACGGTGTGATGATCGCTACGGCAGAATCCTGCACCGGCGGGATGGTGGCCACAGCGCTCACCGAAGTGGCTGGGTCATCGGAGGTGTTTGAGCGTGGCTTTGTCACCTATAGCAATGACGCAAAGCAAGAGCTGCTTGGTGTGGCAGAAGCGTTGATTGAGGAGCAAGGAGCGGTAAGTGAGCTGGTGGCGCGTGCGATGGCAGAAGGCGCGGTAGCACGGTCTAACGCCACGCTCAGCGTCGCGATCACCGGGATTGCAGGCCCCAGTGGCGGCAGTGTTGAGAAACCGGTGGGTCTGGTATATATCGCCACGGCCTATAAGGACGCGCCTACACACGCTAAGCGCTATATCTTCACAGGAAACAGAAAAAGCGTCCGCAGGCAAGCTGTTGAGATAACGCTAAAAATGCTGCTAGCGCGGCTGGAAGATGGTTGAGTGCACAACGCATAAAAAAGCCTTTCGCATTGCACCATAGGGGCGTATACTTAGCTCCATTATGCTGAATTATTTCGATAATAGCCATCTCTACACCTTGTTTGAGATGAAACACATGGTGACATCGCCGCTTAATATCGCTGCGCAGATGGGTAAAGAGGTGCATACGCACCCGCTAAGCCCGGTGGCGTATACACCGGTGGGGCGCCAGGCTGGCGCGTTTTTCGAGCTCTTGGAGCGCTTCACACGCAAATATATGAAGCCGGAATTTGG
>JANQQO010000133.1 GCA_028289305.1 Rickettsiales bacterium
CTTCGAAAGATTTCTCCACCCTAAATGAGGCATATTCCGCTGCTAGTACAGTTTTTACCGCCTCTTTCAGCGCCTCTGGATCTTTCACCTCCCCTTTCCCCGGCCAGGACCACTCTTCTGCCATCTCCTACCCCCCGGCTACGGCGATATCCAGCGTCTCCCCGAAGCAGCGTTGGTAATATTCCGCGACGGTGGCTTGCTCCGTCTCATCACATTTATTGAGGAAGGTCACGCGAAACGCCTTCTCGACATCACCGAAAATCTGGTAATTCTCCGCCCAGGTGATCACCGTACGCGGCGACATCACCGTGGAGATATCCCCCACCGCCAGGCCACTGCGCGTCAGCCCCGCTAGCTGCACCATGCTGCGCACCAGCGCCTTGCCCGCCTTACCCGTCATCGCCGGCACTTTCGCCAGCACAATCGCCTCCTCATCCTTTTCCGGCAGGTAATTCAGCTGCACCACGATATTCCAGCGATCCATCTGCCCCTGATTGATCGGGTTTGTGCCGTGATAGAGCCCGCTCGCATCCCCAAGCCCAATCGTATTCGCCGTCGCAAATAGGCGAAACGCCGGGTGCGGCGTGATAATGCGATTTTGATCTGTAAGCGTCAGCTTGCCATCGGCCTCCATCAGCCGCTGAATCACAAACATCACATCCGGCCGCCCGGCGTCATATTCATCAAACACCAGTGCTGCGCCATATTGCATCGCCCAGGGCAGAAATCCTTCTTTAAACTCGGTCACCTGCTTGCCATCGCGCAGCACAATCGCATCCTTGCCAATCAGATCGATCCGGCTCACATGCCCATCAAGATTAATGCGCACCAGCGGCCAGTTCAGCCGTGCCGCCACCTGCTCGATATGTGTCGATTTTCCCGTACCATGAAATCCCTGCACCAGCACCCGACGATTATAGGCAAACCCGGCTAAAATCGCCCGCGTTGTGTCTTCATCAAACTGATACGCCTCATCCACCGCCGGCGTATACGCATCTCCCTTGGCAAAGCACGGCACCGTCATGTCTTCGCCCGTAAGCCCAAAAAGCTCCGCCGCCGAAACCTGGTTATCCGGCGTACCTGCAGAAGGATGCGTATTTTCAGAAGATTTCTTCGGCACTACTCGTCTTGTTCCCGCCGGTCATATTTACCACGGCGGCCCTGGCCACTGCGCTTTTCCGGCCCGTCAAATTTTTGCTTTTTTTTGCGGCGATCTTCCCCGCTGCGCCGCTCTTTCTGCCCGCGGCGTTCTAATTCTTTGGGTAAATCTTTAGGTATATCGGCCATAGAATTGCTATTCTCACCACTTACCGCCGCAAAGTCAAGCCCCGCTCCTGGCGTAACGCATTACACGCAAAAACCCCTAGCATCGCAGGGCGCAGGCATTTTTGCCGCTCCTAGTAGAATTAGGGGGCTGTTTCTTCAAAAAAAGAAGACTGGCAGAGCACTTGATACGCCTGATGCACCGCCTTAAACCGCGCAGCCGCCTTTTCGCAGCCCTGGTTCTTATCCGGATGATAGCGCTTGACCAGCGCGCGATACTGCTGCTTGATCTCCGCCAGCGATACGGGGTAATGCAAGTCTAGCGTGTGTAGCGCGCCTTGCTCTTGCACCGGCATAGTATTATCCTTAACAGTCCTAGTATTGAACTGATTGGTGAAGTCAAAAATCTTCTCCTGCGCAGCGTGCAGATGCGCCTTACCCGCATGCCCTAAAAGCCAGGTAGGCCGGTGCCTGAGCTCCGCCTCACGCTGAAAGGCCAGAATATGCTCCGCATCCATTCCGTCAAAGAAATTCCACTTAGCGTTGTATTCGCGCACATGCTCCAAGCAAAACCATTGATATGCCTGACTTTTTTCATCTTCTCCTGGCATCAGCCGCCTCAGCGGCGCACGATACTCCCCCGCCTTCATGCAGCCCGGATGCGCACATACCACTTCCAATGTTTCATCCCATACGGTCATAACACTATTAGTATGGGAAACTCCCCGCCCCAGGTCAAGCCCCCTTCACGCTTGACAAATGCAATAATTGCTTCCGCGAGAACGCTCAAAAACAATTTAAGAGAATCTAGAAAGTGTTGTCACACGCTAACGACGGCCCAGGCGCAGGCGCAAGGCGTGGAGCTTAATAAAGCCCTCGGCATCGTGCTGGTCATAAACCTCATCGGCCTCGAAGGTGGCATAGGCTTGATTATAAAGGCTTTTTTCTGATTTGCGCCCCACCACGCTCACCGCGCCTTTATACAGTTTTACCCGCACCACGCCTTCCACAAAGCGCTGGCTTTCATTAATCGCCGCCTGCAGCATCTGCCGCTCTGGCGACCACCAATAGCCGTTATACACCAGCTCGGCATAGCGCGGCATCAGCTCATCCTTTAGATGCGCCGCCTGCCGATCCAGCGTCATGCTCTCAATCGCGCGATGCGCCTCTAGCAGCACCGTACCGCCCGGTGTTTCATACACACCGCGGATTTTCATCCCGACATAGCGATTTTCCACCAAATCGAGCCGGCCAATGCCGTGTTCGCCTGCGAGCGTATTCAACCGTTCGAGCAAATTCGCGGGTGACAGCTCCTTGCCGTCCAGCGCGATTGGATCGCCTTCTTTAAACGTAATTTCAACATAGGTGGGCGTATCCGGCGCGTTTTCCGGGGCAACACTCCGCTGATACATCGCTTCAGGCGCT
Source organism: Rickettsiales bacterium (assembly GCA_028289305.1). Lineage (GTDB taxonomy): Bacteria > Pseudomonadota > Alphaproteobacteria > Rickettsiales > JANQQO01 > JANQQO01. Next base: position 2,689 of record JANQQO010000133.1, read on the forward strand.
TCTTCCCATGGGTCTTCCAAACTCCGCCCTTCATACGAGGTATGCAGCAGATTCGCATCGGTCGAATACGGCGGCTCATCCTCTTTATCCTGCGGGATTTCAATGCCACGCTCGCGCGCATATTCCAGCAATTTCGTCCGCGAATTCAGCCCCCATTCCCGCCACGGGGCCACCACCTGAATATCGGGGTTCATCGCATAATAGCCGAGCTCAAACCGCACCTGATCAGTCCCTTTCCCCGTCGCTCCGTGCGCCACCGCATCCGCACCCACTTCTTTTGCGATCTCCACCTGACGCTTAGCAATTAGCGGCCGCGCAATCGAGGTACCGAGCAAATATTTCCCTTCATACACCGCATTGGCCCGAAACATCGGGAACACATAATCCCGCACGAACTCCTCGCGCAGATCATCGATGAAAATCTCCTCTACGCCCGCCGCTTCGGCCTTGCGCCGCACCGGCTCTAGCTCTTCGCCCTGGCCGAGATCGGCGGTAAACGTCACTACCTCGCAGCCATACTCCTCGCGCAGCCAATGCAAGATGATCGACGTATCCAGCCCGCCTGAATAGGCGAGTACGACCTTTTTAATCGTCCGTTTGGGTGTTTTTTTAGCCATGCGCGTGTCTTACGCCAGAAATGCGCTATCGGCAAGCGTTTATTCTGTCTTGATTATGTGTTGGGTGTTGGGTGTTGAAAAATCTATCAGTCATTCCGACTACTATCCTCCCCCTTTGAGGGGGGAGGCAGGATTTCTTTAGCGAACCGAAGGGTGAGCTTAGGAAATCCGGTGAGGGTGATTCTGTCTTCTTCAACGACGCTCATGCGCCGCGTAGGCTGCGCTCCCACTTGGTCGCACCTCGTCGCTAGCGCTCCTCCAATTCTATACTCTGTCTTAAGATCCTAAAGCCTATTCCCTCACTTTTTAAGCGGGTGCTTCTGGCGGGCGCTGCTTTTCACCATCTTCCCTGTCTTCTCATCCCAGGTATAGCGCGTCACTATCACCTTCGTGCCCGTGGTCACCACATCGCCATTATCCAGCTGCAGCACATCCATGCCCTTACGCAGCGCATCGGTGATTAGCTTGCCAGATTTCCGCAAATATTCCGGATTATCCATCACATCCGCCTCTGATGCGGCTTCCTTTTCCGGCTTTTTCGCGCTTTTCTTATTGGTCGGTTTTTTTGGCATACACCCAATAAACTCCCTATTGCGCTTTAGCTCTGCCTCCGGTCAAGCCCAACAAAACCTAACCCCCTGGCAAGCAAGCGTTTTTCAAACATCGCAGGATTTTTGCCCTTTGTCAACCCATCGCTTATGTGTTTGCAGCATAGACTCATCGAATCCACGCTCCTTCACCGCTTCAATTAAGCATTTATGGTTAGCGAAAATGCCTACTTGCGAGAACCGGAACGGATCGTAGGGACCACTACTTGAGTACCGGAAGCGCAGCAAGTGGGCATTTGCAGCAGCCAGAAATGCTTAATTCCCTAATCCAGCACGTCGCCTGTAGTCGTATATTGCACCAATTGCAGCCAATTCAGCGCGATAAAATCCCGCTGCGAGAGAAAGCCTATAAGTTTTCCATCACCATCCACCACTGGCATATGGCGGTATTTCCCAAGCACCATCATATCCACCACCTCGCGTGTATCCGCCTCTTCTGTCACCGTTTTTGGCTGCATCGTCATGACTTCTTTCAGCGGTGTCGAGGCCATATCCACCTCCTTATACACCACACGATTCAGCACATCACGTTCCGTAAACACCCCTACCAGCGCATCATCATCCACAACCGGGATAGCGCCGATATGTTTTTCCACCATCAGCTCAACCGCCTCCCGCACCGTGGCCGTGCTCGGCAGCGTATATAGCTCGCGAGAAGGCGAAAATTCAGGAACATCTTTGATTTTCATGGAAACACCCTGTCATTTACCAACACGGCCAGCACTATGCGCTATCTGCGGTGACAACGCAATGCAAAAGATCGTCAATCAACCTTGGGTTGCTTCTGCTGCTTCTGCAAAATCAGGAATTACGAAAAACTGGGCATCTTCCGTGGTACGCGCATCACCTTCTGGTTGCCCTTGCTGCCACACCACCTCTGCCGCGTTGGTCACTTGCTGCAAATCGGTGAGCGCCGCGGTGATTGCTTCTTCGCCCGCGCCATTCTCCGCACTGCCAATCACCAAGCGCGTCAGCGGGTATTTCAGCGATACATTTCGCTCTGCCTTGGCTTTCCGCACCGCATCCAGCACCGAAACAGCCGCCCTCCCAGCCGCTTCTGCTGCCGCATCTTGCGGGTAATCTGCCGCATTAGGCCAATTCCCCCGCGCATGGATCGAGGTTTTCTCCGCAAATTGCGCCGCAAATAAATGGCTATAGAGCTCCTCGGTCACATGCGGCACAATCGGCGCAAATAGTCTGAGCACCGCTTCCAAACAGTGATACATCGCATGAATCGCGCTGAGTGCGGGGGGGTCTAGCGCGTCATTCCCTTCCGCCCCGTAAGCCCGACGCTTCACGATCTCGAGGTAATTATCACAAAAATCATTCCAGAAAAAATCCTCGATCGCCTGGCGCGCATTGCTGTATTCAAACCGCTCAAACTCCGCCGTTGCTTTCTCAACCGCTTGATTAAGTTTGCTGATAATCCAGCGATCCAGCACTTCGGTGATCACCCCATTCTGCAACTCTTCAGCCACGCGCTGTGGCGGGGTCGGCAATTTCTCCAGATGGATCGCCACAAACCGCGTCGCGTTCCATAATTTATTCACCAATTTCTTGCCAATTTTCAACACATCCTCTGAAAACGCCGTATCGGCGCCCAGGCGCGAGGTGCTCGCCCAATAGCGCACCGCATCCGCCCCCTTCTCCTCAATCAGCTCCACCGGCGTAATCACATTTCCTTTTGATTTGCTCATCTTGGTCTTATCCGGCGCTAAGCACCAGCCGGAGATCATCAGATTCTTCCACGGAATCGTATTCTCATGCAGATACGCCTTCACCACCGTGTAAAACGCCCAAGTGCGGATGATTTCATGCGCTTGTGGCCTGAGATCCGCCGGGAAGAGTTGCTGATGGCGCCCTGCATCCACCGCCAAATCCTCGGTAATCGCCCAGGAGCTCAGCTGCGGGCTCACCGAGCTCGTTGCCCAGGTATCCATCACATCCGCCTCGGCCTCCACCTCGTCTCGTGTGTAGCCTTCTGGCAAATCAACCAGTGGGTTAACCGGCAGCTGATCCGGGGTTGCCAGCAGGATTTTCCCCTCTTCACCTGCCCGCTTCGAATACCACACCGGGAACGGCACGCCGAAATAACGCTGGCGCGAAATACACCAATCCCACGAAAGCCCGTCAATCCACTGATCCATACGAATTTTCATAAATTCAGGATACCAGTGACACTCCGCCGCTTTTTCTTTCAGCGCGTCCTTATGCTCCAATACTTTCACAAACCATTGTTGTGTCGGCAAAATTTCCAGCGGCGCCCCGCTCCGCTCCGCGCATTTCACCGCATGGGTAATCGCCTCTTGTTTCACCACCAAATCCGCTTCCGCCAAGAGTTCTAATATCTTCTCGCGGGCCGCCTTCACCTTCAGCCCCTCCAGCGCAGCAATCGCCGCCTCGGCCTGCTCTCCTTCCGCCGGAATCTCGCTCAAGCCCTCTAATTTTCCGTATTTGTTTAATATAAGGCGCGTCGGCAGTTCATGGGTGCGCCACCACGCCACGTCGGTCTCATCACCAAAGGTACAACACATCACGAGCCCCGTACCCTTCTCCATCTGCACCTGCTCATCAGCGAGGAGTGGCACTTTCACGCCAAATAGCGGCGTGATCGCCGTTTTCCCCTCTAAATGCTGATAGCGTGTATCCTCCGGGTGATAAAACACCGCGACACAAGCGCCAATCAGCTCTGGCCGCGTTGTCCCGATGATAATCGGCTCCGCCTCGCCCGCCACCGCAAAGGCGATATCGTTAAACGTGCTTTCCAGCTCTTTATCATCGATTTCCGCCTGCGCAATCGCAGTTTGGTCCACCGGATCCCACAGCATCGGCTGCAGCGTGCGATACGCACACTCCTTCTGATACAAATCCAGGAAAGATAGCTGCGAAATCCGCCGTGAGCGCTCAGAAATCGTGTGGTATTCCTGCGCCCAATCCACCGATAGCGCCACCGATTCAAACAAACGGCGAAATTCCCGCCGCGCCTCTTCGGCCACGCCCTCACACAGCGCGATAAACTCCTCGCGGCTCATATCGCGCGCCCGTACCTTCTTCACCTTTTCCACCAGACGCTCGGTCGGCAGGCCGTTATCGTCAAACCCCATCGGGTAAAACACATTCTTGCCCGCCATGCGCTGATAACGCGCAACAAAATCGGCCTGCGTATAGCTGAAAATATGGCCCATATGCAGCACGCCGGAGACGGTCGGCGGCGGCGTATCGATCACAAAACTGTCTTCGCGCGGCGTAGCGCTATCCCACGCATAGATTTTGCGCTCTTCCCAGGCACGCTGCCATTTCGCTTCCGCCTCGCGCGGTGTATATGTATCTGGCAGCAGAGACATTGCGCTTAAGCGTTACTCCCCATACATTTGCGACGAATCAGGTGATCTAATGAAAGCTTACCCGGTCCTTGCAGCAGAATC
>JANQQO010000152.1 GCA_028289305.1 Rickettsiales bacterium
CGACTTCCTCGGCGGAACTGCTCGGGTTTTCTCTGCCGTATAGCACCGAAGAGCTGAATCAGGCGACGCAGGATATTGTGGCGAAACAGGGTATTGAGAATGGTTATGTACGCCCAGTAGCGTGGCGGGGTAGCGAGCAGATGGCGATTTTAACCAACCAATCGAAAATCCATGTGGCGATCGCGACCTGGACCTGGCCGGCGTATTACACCGATGCGGCCAAGCGTCAGGGTGCGAAGCTGACCTACGCGAAATGGAAGCGGCCCTCGCCCGAAACCGCGCCGCATGCGGCGAAAGCAGCAGGGCTTTATATGATTTGTACGATGAGCAAGAATGCGGCGGTGGAAGCGGGCTTCCAGGAGGCGCTGATGCTCGATTGGCGCGGCAATGTGGCTGAGACCACGAGCTCGAACGTGTTTTTTGTGATCGATGGGAAGCTACACACGCCGACGCCGGATTGTTTCTTGGATGGCATAACGCGGCGCACGGTGATTGATCTGGCAAAAAAACGCGGCATTGAGGTGATTGAGCGCCATATTACACCGGAAGAAATCGTAGGCGCGCAGGAAATGTTCCTAACTGGCACTGCCGCAGAGGTAACGCCGGTGGCACGGCTCGATGATCAGGAGTTTTCGGTAGGCCCCATAGGTACGCAGCTGATGGAGGATTATGACGCGTTGGTGCGGGGGAAGTAGGGATTAGGCGTTAGGCTTTGGGGATTAGGAGATGCCTTCTTCTATGTCATGCTGAATTTATTTCAGCATCCACCGTGCATCTGCAACGGCTGTATTAGTTGATAAGTGGATCCTGAAACAAGTTCAGGATGACAAGAGAACAAAAACCCATTTACCTTACAGCAGCGGGGAGATATAGTCTCTAGGCGTTATCGGAAAAGAGGTGGTCTGTGGCGTTTTCGATTGGTACCTGGTTATATACGCAGTTTTTTGGCGAATGTGTGGGCGAAGATGCCCATGGTAACCGCTATTATCGCGGCCAGCGCAAGGATGGCATTCATGTGGGGCGTGCGGATAAAGAACGGCGCTGGGTGGTGTATAAAGGCATTGCTGAGCCCTCTAAAATCCCGCCCTATTGGCATAGTTGGATGCATTATATGACCGATACGGTGCCGACGGAGGAAGATCAGCAGGCGGTGTATACCTGGGAAAAGCCGCATTTGCCGAATTTGACCGGTACGTCGCATGCTTATCGTCCGCCAGGGCATATCGCCAAGGGCGGTAAGCGCGATGCGGCAACCGGCGATTATGTGCCGTGGCAGCCGAATACACAGTCTCGTAACACGAAGAAGAAAGGGTAAATCATGCAGCGTAATGTGATCGAAACAGTGATGGGGGCGGTGGTGCTGATGGTGGCCGCCAGTTTCACGTATATTGCGTATCAAAGCGGTCATGTCGCGGCAAAGGATGGGTATGTACTCAGCGCGAAGTTTGACCGGGTAGATGGGCTGGTGGTTGGTAGCGATGTACGCATCAGCGGCTTAAAAATAGGCACGGTGGTGAAACAGCATATTGACCCGGAGACCTATCTGGCGGTGGTGACGCTGAATGTGGATGACACGGTGCGCCTGCCGAAGGATTCCTCGGCGGAGATTGTGAGCGATGGGCTGCTCGGTAGCAAATATCTGGCATTAGTGCCGGGTGGGGCAGAGGATATGCTCGAAAATGAGGATGAGATAGAGTTCACGCAATCTTCAGTGAATCTGGAGCAGCTGCTGGGCAAGGTGGTGTTTGGTAGCGCGGATGATGGCGATGATAAAGATGGCGCGGATAACGGGGAAATTCCTGCAGATAACGATGCGTTTGGCTTCTAGATAGCGCCAGCACACGATGTTTCATGGCCTAAACATGCCTATTTTCCACGGTGTGCCAGTGGTTAGCCGGGTGGGGCTGTGCGCTCTCATACTGCTTGTGGTGCTGCCTGTGAGTGTGTGGGCGCAGGAAGACGCAATAGCGCCGGTACCAGAAGCGGCGGAGGGAAGTGCTCCTGAGGCGGTGAACGTCCCACAACCGGCTGATAATCCAGATGAAAATGAAGCAGCCCTCACGGTAACTAAGCCGGAGGAGGCGAAAAGCCCGCGTACGCCGCTGCCGCGTGCAGCACTCCTCGCGCAGGAAGCGGGCAAACAAGCGGTGTTGCAGGGGCTTAATAAGGTAACGGCGCGTACGTCAAAAATCACGGTGACTGTGGGCGAGCCGGCGATTTTTGGCAATCTTGAGATTTTGCTACTCAATTGTTGGAAAGCGCCGCCGGAAGAGCGTCCAGAAGCGGCGGCGTTGCTTGATATTTGGGAAGAACGGCCGAGCGAGGAGCGTCACCGCATTTTTTTAGGCTGGATGTTTGCTTCTAGTCCTGGGCTTTCTGCGCTGGAGCACCCGGTCTATGACATGCGCGTGCTTGATTGCACGCAGAAATAGCGCTTTATTCCACAGAAACAGCGTTTTTAGGGCCATCGCTAATAATGCCATCGACGCCGTGCTGGCGCAGGGTGGCAGCGGTTTGTGGGTCGTTAACCGTCCAAGGGGTGACCTTGCAGCCCGCCGCATGCGCCGTTTCGACGAGTGTTTGATCAACCAGAGATTTTTCTGGCAGGATATAGGATGGGTGATAGGCGGTGAGCAGCTGTTCTAGATGAGTATGTGGGTCTTTTTGATCAGGCAGGAGGTGAATGCCGATAGCAGCCTCAGCGCAGACGGCTTGCACCTGCTGTAATACGGCGCCTTCGGGGTGAATGGCGATGAGCTCGCCTGGTTGCCATACGCCGCTTTTTAGGGCTGCGGCGATGTGGTGGCCGATGGCTTCTGCGATCGCAGGAGTTTTGAGCTCAATAAATAATGGCATGCGGCCAGCGATGAGATCCAAAACCTCTTGTAATGTCGGGATTTTTTCGCCATTGCCGGCATCGAGGCGCTGCAGGGCTTCCACTGTGAAATCGGCCAGATTGCCCTCTCCATCGGTGGTGCGCTCTAGATCCGCATCATGGATCACCATCAGCCCGTCTTGACACGGCCAGACATCGCATTCAATACCATCCCAGCCCTGTTCCAGAGCCAGGGAAAAAGCGCGCAGTGTGTTCTCCGGGGCTTCTGATGATACCCCGCGATGAGCAATAAAACGCATTTTTCTAAGACGGGGTTTTAAGATTGGGCGGCGATTTTCTCGGCAAACAGGGCTTGCAGCTCGCCGGAATCAAACATTTCCCGCACGATATCGCAGCCGCCGATGAATTCCTGCTTTACATAAAGCTGCGGGATGGTCGGCCAATCGCTATATTCTTTGATGGCGGCGCGAATGGCGTCGTCGCTCAGCACATTGACATCAGCAAACTCCACACCCAGATGGTTTAATACATCGACCACCGCGGCAGAGAAGCCACATTGTGGGAATTGCTTAGTGCCTTTCATAAAGAGCACCACGTCATGTTGCTTAATGGTGTTGTCGATAGTGTGTAGTGCATTTTCGTGTTCTTGCGTCATCCGGAACATCCCCCGCTTTCTTCTGGTGTGGTTGTACGTATCGAGAGCGCATGGATATCATGCGCGCTCACCGCCTGTTGTACCATTTTATGGCGTGCGATGCGGCTGTGGCCGGTGAATATTTCCGAGATAAGCATGACCGACCAATGGTCGTCATCGCCGGCGAGATCTTCAATGAGAATGGTCTGCGCATCTGGAAAAGCGGTCTCCAAGGCTTCCCGCAACACCTGTTCGGTAATAGGCATGCGGTATATATAAGGGCTAGGGGCGGAAATGCAAGCGTTATACGCGGATGCCGCCGAAATGAAACGGGGTAGTTTTGCTGTAGGTCACGAGGCCTGCCGTCTGGCGATAACGTGCGGTGGCATGGGCAAGATCGGCGCTACGTCGGGCTTTGGCCGCTGCTTCTGGGGTGGGTGCTGCACGGCGCGGCGCGGGCGTTTCTGCAGAAGGCATACTCGGGAAAGGCGTGGCTGCTGCGCGCTGGCGCTGGTAAAAGCGAGGATCAGCACTGTGTTGCTGGCGCGGATGCTGCTCGGTGGCGACACCGGCGCTGGGCGCATATTCGGAGATGGCGGGAATGGGAGAGAAGGACATGAATGGCCTCTATGTATTTGTTAAACAAAGAGTAATAATGCGCCCACTGTTTAACCATGTGGATGCATAAGAGCGTAATCGCGAGTGAATAAGCTGGGTATAGCAAGGCGGATAGGGCGGTGTCAATTGCAGAATTCTTTGGTGCACAATACACCAGAATAGTGTTACATTCTAAACGGCTATATGCACGCTATAACGTCGCGTAACCCAAGGAGTAGTTTCATGGATAATCGTATTAAAAAATGGCGGAAAAAGAGAGGGTTAACCATGCATGCGCTGGCGAAAGAAATGGGAACCTCGCAGCAGCAAATCGACCGATTAGAAAAAGGCAAACGACGGCTGACGGTGGATTGGATGGAGCGCTTAAGCCGAGCGCTGCAATGCGATATTGTTGATTTAGTGCCGCTGGCGCAGCATCACGGCACGCGCGAGGCGAATACGGCCAAGGCGCGGGTGATCGGCCAGCTGGAAGGTGAAATGCTGAAGAGTTTTGATGAGCAGACGCGCTATACGATCATGTTTGGCCGCTGCGCGCATATTACTAACCCTAAACTATTTGGTTTAGTTGTGGGAAATAGCGGCTGTATGGAATTTGCGCCAGGTGATGAGCTGGTATTCCATGAGGTGGATGCCCCCAAAGAGGCTGCCCAGGCCGCATTAGTGCTGACCCGGGGGGAGAATGACACCTATTATGT
>JANQQO010000156.1 GCA_028289305.1 Rickettsiales bacterium
CATCGCCACTGGCTCCGAGGTCAGCATTGCGCTTGATGCTCAGACTACCCTGGAGCAAGAAGGCATACACGCCACGGTCGTCTCCATGCCGTGTATGGAGTTGTTTGAGGTGCAACCAGAGGAATATAAAGAGAGCGTCATCCCAGCAGGTACCGTTAAGGTTGCGGTGGAGGCAGCGGTGCCCTTTGGCTGGGAGCGTGTTATTGGCTCAGACGGCACGTTTATCGGAATGCATAGCTTTGGTGGTTCCGCACCAGCGAAGGAGTTGTTCCAGCATTTTGGTATCACCGCATCGGCAGTGGTTGAAGCCGTGAAAGAAAAACTATAAATCATACACATGGCAATCAATATCGGCATTAACGGGTTGGGAAGAATAGGGCGCTGCATTCTGCGCTATGCCGCGCTGAATCCGCGTGAGGATATTAATATCGTGGCGGTGAACGCACCCGCGCCGACAGAGCGCCACATCCACCTCCTGCAGTATGATTCGGTGCATGGCACCTTCCCTGGTGAGATCACGGGGGATGGTACATCGCTATCCCTGAACGGCAAAAGCGTTGCACTATTCAAAGAGCGTGAGCCGGAGAAAATTCCGTGGGGTGATGCCGGTGTGGATATTGTGCTTGAATGTACTGGTGTGTTTAAAAAACGTGCGGATGCGGAGCGTCACTGCGCTGGTGGAGCAAAAAAGGTGATCATCTCCGCGCCCTCGCCAGATGCAGAAGCCACCATCGTATATGGTGTGAATAACGATGTGCTAACAGCAGAGCAGCGTATTATTTCAATTGGCTCCTGCACCACCAATTGCTTGGCCCCGGTAGCAAAAACGCTGGATGCATTTTGTGGCATTCGCTCTGGTTTTATGACCACGATTCATTCTTATACCAATGATCAGAACGTGCTCGACGGCACGCATAAAGATCTGCGCCGCGCGCGGGCATCGGCAATGTCGATGATCCCGACCAGCACCGGTGCGGCAAGCGCAATCGGTAAAGTGTTGCCGCAGCTGGAAGGCAAGCTGGATGGTGTGTCTGTGCGTGTGCCGACGCCCAACGTATCGCTGGTAGACTTTGTATTCCACCCAGAAAAACCCACTACTGCTGATGCGATACACGATGCCATCGCCCAGGCCGCCCAGGGTGAGCTAAAAGATGTTATGGATATCACCCATGCGCCGCTTGTATCCATCGACTTCAACGGCAATACACACAGCGCCGTGTTCGATGCCACGCAAACCCATGTGGTGGGAGAGGATATTATCCGCGTTGCCGCATGGTATGATAACGAATGGGGATTTTCTGTCCGCATGCTCGACGTAGCCGCCCTAATGCGCTAGGGTGGTGCCGTTATGACGACCTCCACACTCAATACCCTCAGCCACGCTTTGAAAAAAGGCGCGATAAAGCCGGGTCAGCGTGTGTTGCTGCGCGTGGATCTAAACGTGCCGATGGCGCGCGGTGAGGTGATTGATAACACCCGCGTGATCAGCGTGGCCGATACCATCAATGCGCTGGTGAAGAAAAAAGCCAAGGTGATCTTGCTGTCGCATTTCGGCCGTCCTAAAGGCACGTTTTCAATGGATTATTCGCTAGCGCCCATCGCTGATGCGGTGAGTGCGGCGCTGAATGGGCAGGAGGTAGCGTTTGGCGTAGATTGCATCGGGCCGGAGGCCGAAGCGGCGGTGGATAGTTTAAAAAACGGCCAAGTGCTGCTGCTGGAGAATC
>JANQQO010000165.1 GCA_028289305.1 Rickettsiales bacterium
TTATTCCCTTGGATAAAGTCGTTACCTGCATTTCCGTTTATGATGTCGTTGCCAAAAGGCCTGTTACCACCTTGGGTATCGCCATATATGGTGTCATTACCGCTATTCCCGAAGATTGTGTCGTTGCCGTGATCACCGAAGATCAGGTCGTCATCCTCGCCGCCAAAAATGCTGTCATCATTATTGCCGCCACGGATTGTATCATTGCCAAAGCCGCCCCATAGCGTGTCGTTGCCTTGATTGCCTTGGATGAAGTCATTGCCGGTGAAGCCGCTGATATTATCATCGCCGGCGAACCCGAAGATGGTATCATCCAACGAGGTGCCGCCGAGAGTATCGTTACTGTTAGTACCGTTAATGGTTGCCATGGTGTTTCCCCTATTAGGTTGGTTATCGTGTTTTTTAAAATCCTGTTGCCGCTGTGTGCGCGGCGTTAACAATCATACTACAGGAAAAAGGTTAAAAAATAGTTAAAACTTTAATCTTTTTGTCGTTATTTTTAAAGTGATCTATGAGCTTTGTTTAGAAACCAGATGGTTTATAACAGGAAGAAAAATGATATTCAATATCAAATAATAACAATTATCAAAAAAATTGCACAGAGGAGGGTTTAGGGGGGGATGCAGTGATGCGGATGCAAAAAAGGAGCCTCACATAGTATAGCAAGGCTCCTTATTTAAGAAAGAGATACCGAAAGTGCTATACGGGATCGCCGAAGATGAAATCAGCGTTATTCAGCGCTTCACCGATGAAATTGAGCAGGGTGATGCTGTGGGCGCCGCCATCCGAGTCTAGGGTGATGACCGTGTTGATGCCGACCTGTTCAATATCGAGCTCAGAAAACGAGCTTAAGCCATAATCACGCAGCTGAATACGGTCTTGGCCGAGGGTGAAATCGGTGATGATGGTGTCGCCATTATTAAATGCAGTGTTCCTGAACATCACGATATCTTCACCAACGCCCGTGGTCACAGCATTAAAGCCCGTGGCGACGCCATAGATGAAATCATTGCCCGCACCAGCGTCAATGCTGTCATTCCCGCTGATGATCGGGGTGTTGAGATCTTCAAAGAAATCGCCGGCGATAATGTCATCGCCATCCTCGCCAAGAATAGTGTCACTCCCTTCATCTCCATGAAGGGTATCAGCACCGTTATCGCCTAAAATATAGTCGTTTCCGGCGCCACCAAAGGCAAGATCATCACCTGTGTAAAAAAACTGACCTTCGCCTACTAGCAGAATATCATCTCCTTCATCGCCGTATAGCGTATCGTTATCATCGCCGCCCCAGACGGTGTCGTTGCCCGAGCCGCCATGCAATTCATCTTCTAGAAATTCACCAACCAGCACGTCATCGCCCCCGCCTCCGAAGATGACATCCCTACCTTCTTGAAGAATGACTTCGAATGGTGAGGCGTTCCCATCACCGAACATAATATTATCCCCATCACTTCCTATCAAGGTATCATCGCCGTCTTCGCCTTTTAGTGAGTCGTTAGTAACGCCAGAGCCAGCATCAAGGATGTCGTTTCCCTCGCCAGCAAGAAGACTATCGGCGCCTGCGCCGCCAATAAGCGTATCGTTGCCTTCATTGCCGTAGAGGCGGTCATCGCCGTTGCCGCCATCAAGGTAGTCGTTTCCTTCATTGCCTCGAATGCGGTCATCACCGCTTTCGCCGAAAATCCTATCATCGCCTTCATTGCCCTCGATGCTATCAGCACCGCTGCCGCCTACTAAGACGTCATCGCCATGGTTACCGAAAATTGTATCATTGCCTGCACCGCCATAGATGAGGTCGTTGAAAAGGGTGTGTCGTGAGAGTGTTTCTGACCCTAGCGTAAATGTATGTGCTTTTGTTTCTGCAACACCGGTGGTTTTTATGCGCGAGGTGCTGGGAAGCACGTCGCCGTAAATAAGGTCATCGCCAGCATTCCCGAAGATGAAATCGCGGCCGCCACCGCCATAAATAGTGTCGTCATTATCCGTGCCGTTAAGCGTATCGTTTTGATTGGTTCCTTTGATAACTGTCATGGGACTCCCTCCGAAGTATATAATGTTGGCGATTAATGCGCACAAAAATGCGGTAGGTCTTTTAGATAACCGTATTGTTTATATTAGAAACTATGCGGAGATACAAGGAGAAGTTGTGTTTTAGGCAAAACCGCGTATACTGATGCGTGGTCTCAAAACGAACGATGCCGCGTGTCCTAAGGACACACGGCACCGAAGAGCCAAGGAAAAAGAGGTGTTATAGGCCAGGTGGAGTGCGGGAACCAGGCCTATCCCTCCTTTGATGAGCGACTAAATAAAGTCGCTCGCGTCTAGGTCGGTGACGCCGAGGAGATGGATGGTGTTGCCACCGCCTAGGTCTACCGTCGTATCACCCCCCTGAGTTTCAATCGATACAACGGTAGATGCTGTTTGCAGCTTATCGCTGCCTTGTTCAAAATCTTGGATGACGTCTGCACCGCTTGCTCCAGCGAAGAAGAAGATATCTGCGCCGGTGCCGCCGTTTAATACGTCGTTACCTTTATCGCCGAACAGCACATCATTGCCTGCGCCGCCGAAGAGTTGGTCGTGATCTTTACCGCCATGGAGGATGTCTGCGCCTTCATTACCGAATACCAGATCGTTGCCGATATTGCCATTCAGGAAGTCGTTGCCGAGGCCACCCGTAACGTTATCAATACCTTTACCGCCTTGTACAACATCGTTACCGTTTTCACCGTTTACGATGTCGTTGCCTTTATTGCCGTTCAGATTGTCATCGCCGAAGCCGCCGTTTAGCGTATCGTTGCCGTCGCCTGCGCGCAGCAGGTTGTTCAGATCGTTACCGATCAGCGTATCATTGCCGCTGCCAGCGCGTGCGTTTTCGATGTTTGCACCAAACGCGTTCCACATATGCGTAGCGCCCACATGCGAGATGAATTCTACACCTTCACGCAGATCCAGCGTTGCGTTACCAGCAAAACCGGTGCTATCCAGCGTATCGTTACCCGCGCCATCCCACAGAGTAGAGACGCTAGCTTCGCCAGTGAGGGTGTATGTATCGTTACCCGCATTATAGTTGTGGTTCGCACCATACATTTGTTGTACCGCAGCGATATCGAGGATTTGCAGACTGTCTGGCGTCGTGCCTTCTTCACCGCGGCTTGCAAGTTTACCACCAACGCTGCCCGCGCTGCTGTTGTGGTAAGACATGATGGTCGCATTAACGTTATCCAGCGCTGCAGGCATAGGGTTTACCAGATGCGCATCTGCCAGACCAACCGCGTGGCCGATCTCGTGCAGCATCAGCAGGAAGCCGAAATCGCCTTGGCCGAGGCCATAAAGCGCATTACCGTTATCGGTGTTATAGGCATGATCGATGGTAACATCAGATACGCCGCGATAAGGGAAAGTAGCGTAACCGGCCAGCCCGTCATACATATCTGCAGCACGCAGCGCGATGTTCACGCTATCTGGCGAGGTGGTGTGTACTTCTTGGAAAGTGATGTTTGCAACTTTTGCGAATTCGTTAAATGCAGCGCGTGCAGCTTCTTGCTGATCCGCATTGAATGCGGTTGCGTTGCTGCCTTTATCGGCCCAGTGACCTTGGTTAGACGTCATGGTGTAGGTCACATGCGCGCCTTCGCCATCTGGCGTCCACTGATATCCTGTCTTAAGAGCGTTAATGTAATCGGTCATGGTATGTTCCCTTGGCTAAAAGTGTTATCCCGTTCCCGTGGTTACTGTTGCAAGCCGCATGCCAGGTGGGGTGGAATAGTTGTACGTCCTTATATAACAAGAGGTTATACTTTTCAACAACAAACTGGTTTAATAGGGGCTCTGTATCATTATAGGACGGTTTGTGTTGATGTGGGAATGGGGTTGTATCATTTTGGGAATGATGTGTCGTTTTGGGGCGTTTCTCGATGTGAGGATGATGATGTGAAGGTTTTTATTGTGTTTCCACAGCAAGCGCAGTAGACCCGCAAGGTATGGGATGTAGGACCATAATGGATGGCGGCGTATATGCGTGCGCCGAAAGGGGCGAAAACCTATGCTGACTGGGCCGTTTACCACGTGTTATCGCCACCGCGAATTGCTTGGGCAATTGGTGGTGCGCGAGGTGGTGGGGCGCTATCGCGGCTCGTTTATGGGCGTGCTGTGGTCGCTATTAACCCCACTCTTGATGCTTGCGGTCTATACCTTTGTCTTCGCCTTTGTGTTTGAGCTGCGCTGGGGCGAGAGCGGGATTCGCGGGGATGTGAGCAGTAAAGGCGATTTTGCGATCATGATCTTTAGTGGGCTGATTGTGCACGGGTTTTTCGCCGAATGCATTGGCCGGGCGCCGCATCTGGTGGTGGAGCAGCCGAATTTTGTGAAGCGTATTATTTTTCCGCTTGAGATATTGCCGCTGGTGACGGTGGGGGCGGCGCTGTTTCATTTTTGTGTGAGCATGGCGGTGTTGCTGGGGGCGTTTATGGCGTTTTATGGGGCGCTGCCGCCGCTGACCTGTTTCTTGGTGCCTGTGATCTTGCTGCCGTTTTTCTTATTAACCATCGGGTTAAGTTGGCTGTTTGCGGGGCTGGGCGTGTTCGTGCGCGATCTAAACCATACGGTTAATATACTAATCACCATGGCGTTATTCTTAGCGCCGATTTTCTATAGCCTGTCATTATTGCCCGAAGCGGTGCGGCCGTATTTTTACCTAAACCCCATCACCTGGGTGGTGCAGGCATTTCGTGAGGTGGCGCTGATGGGTACGGTGCCGGATATGGCCGGGTTTGCAGCGTATAGCGTGGTGTCGCTTGCGGTGTTTATCGGCGGGTATGCGTGGTTTAACAAGGCGCGGCGGGGGTTTGCCGATGTGCTCTGATGTGGTGATTGCAGCAGACGGGGTGAGCAAGATCTATGCAGTGTTTGATTCGCCGCTAGACCGCTTAAAACAGGGAATTTTCCGCGGGAGGCGGCAATTTTACCACGAATTTACCGCGCTCCGGGATGTGTCGTTTTCGGTGCATAAAGGCGATACGCTGGGGATTGTGGGGCGCAATGGATCGGGCAAATCAACGCTGTTGCAGCTGTTATGCGGGACGCTGACGCCAACAGCAGGGGCGGTGCATGTAAACGGGACGATCTCAGCGCTATTGGAGCTTGGCACTGGGTTTAATCCTAATTTTACCGGTAAGGAAAATATCTATTTAAACGCGGCCATCTTGGGGTTGAGCAAGAAAGAGACCACCGAGCGCTATGACGCGATCACGGCATTTGCCGATATTGGGGCTTATATCAACCAGCCGGTTAAGACATATTCGAGCGGGATGGTGGTGCGGCTCGCCTTTGCGGTGGCTGTGGCGGTGGAGCCGGATATTCTGATTGTTGATGAGGCGCTGGCGGTGGGCGATGAGGCGTTTCAGCGCAAATGCTTCGCGCGGATTGAGCAGATGCAGGCGCGGGGCTGTACGATTTTATTCGTCTCGCATAGCCCGCGCATGGTGCTGGAGCTGTGTGACAGCGCGTTATTGCTGGATCAGGGCGAGTTGCTGTATCGCGGGGCGCCAAAGGCGGTGATTTCGGAGTATCAGAAGCTGATTTATGCGCCGGAGGAGAAGCGTGCGGCACTGCGTGAGGCGCTAAAAGAGGCGGTGGAAGAGGAAAAGCACGAGGCAGCAGCAGAGGCGCCAGAGGCGGTAGCGCCTGCGCCGGAAGCGAAGGATGACGCCTATTTTGACCCGCATCTGGTGCCGCAAAGCACGGTGGAATACGCGGCGAACGGGGCGGAGATTGCTGCTCCGCGGATTACCGAGCGTAACAGCGGGAAGGAAGTGAATGTGCTGAAGCGCGGCGAGCGCTATTGCTATCAATATGAGGTGATGTTCCATGAGGCGGCGGAAAAGGTGCGGTTTGGCATGATGCTCAAGACAAAAAGCGGGGTGGTGCTGGGCGGTACGGGGAGTTCGTCGTTTGACAAGACGATTCCGCAGATTGCGGCGGGAAGCCGGGTGCAGGTGCGGTTTACCTTTGCCTGTTTGCTGACAGAGGGGAGTTATTTCACCAATGCCGGGTGTTCGGCGGAAAAAGACGGTGAGCGCCAACAATTACACCGAATTTTGGATGCGTATATGTTTTATGTGATGCCGGAGGGCGATATTCGCCAAGCCGGGCCGGTGGATTTT
The DNA here is from genome assembly GCA_028289305.1 of Rickettsiales bacterium. Taxonomy (GTDB): domain Bacteria; phylum Pseudomonadota; class Alphaproteobacteria; order Rickettsiales; family JANQQO01; genus JANQQO01. The sequence goes on from JANQQO010000165.1 coordinate 6,162, forward strand.
CTCACCGAACCGGAAATTGAGGTGGAGGCGGCGTAGGGGTTATTTCGCTGTGGCAGGCTTAAGGGCGTTCTTGCCACAGGGTGCTGTGGTGTTCGTCGCTCTGAGTAGGATTTTCAACCGTATAGTAATATAAGGCGATGGATTTGCGGCTATTGCCTTCCGGGCAGGTGAGTGGCTCGGGATGGCCGTGATATGAGGTGCGGCTGGTGTTGAATATAACGCAGCGGTTAAATATGGGCAGCACGCGATGGGTGCAATGTTGCATCTCTTTATCCCATAATTCGAGATGACCACCATAGGATTCTTCCCAATCTTTATTGAGATAAATCAGCATGTTGATGCGGCGGTAGAGCTGTAGATGTTCGTGAAAGTTAAAATCCGCATGCACGGCGAGTTTACCACCCGGTAGAATTTGGTGAATCCCACCGCCTTGCAGGTGCGGATCGGGGATGAGCGCAGGAATACCGGTGAGCGCTTCTAGGAATTGGATGATGGGGTGGCTGTTGAGTAGCAGCAATGCGTGCTGGATAGTAGCGGGGCATTTTTGCACGTTTTCGGCGTTGCCCACGCCGAGTTTGCCCGGTTGGTTGACCGTATCGCGCTCAAACCAGCTCGGGTGCTCTGGCGGGGGAAAGGCGCTTACGATATTTTCTGCGAGTGCGGGGGGCAAAAAATCATCGAGAATGATATGCGGGAAAGGCTCTGCCTGCTGGTATTCTTGTGCATGTTGTTGGGCGTGGGCGAGCAGCGCATCAGCATCGAGCGTGGGGAACGCTTCTGTCGCTGTGCTGTGCTGCGGTTTTAAGAATGCAAACATACCGCCTTTTTAGCCCGGCTTTACAGATGTTGCAAGTTTGTGTTTGTTGCCGCGGGGCGAGTTTGCTATAGGAACAGCATGGAATGGCCGTATTTTGTGGTGATTGGTGGGCAGAAAGCCGGCAGCACTTTTGTGCATGCGGCGCTGCGGGCGCATCCGGAGATTTATATGCCGGAAGGGGAGACGCCGCTATTTGAGGAGGCGTGTTATAGTGCGGATGCGGCAGAAGTGCTGAAGCATGACATGGAAACAGCGGCAGAGGGGCGGTTATGGGGGATAAAACGGCCGGGCTATTTGGCCAAGCCGGGCTGTGCGGAACGGATTGCGCAACATTTGCCGCAGGCGAAGATTGTGCTGGTGGTGCGTGACCCGGTGCAGCGCGCGCTGTCGGCGTATTTCCACTATATTCGCTATCGGCATATACCGGCGAAGGGTGTGAATAGCGGGATGCGCGAATTGCTGGAGGATCGCGGGTTTGCTGGCTTTCCCCGTGCGCAGGAGATCATAGAATTTGGCATGTATTACAAATACTTACAGAAATATATCACCCTATTTGGCGCGGCGCGGGTATGGGTGGTGGATTTAGCGGCGCTACAGGCACATCCGGCGGCAGAATGGGGATATGTGAGCCGATTTTTAGGCGTGGATGCGACATTTTTTGCAGAAAAAACATTCCCTAAGCGCAATACGGGGCAGTATAGTATGGCAGATGCGTGGCTGCAGGCGCAGCGTTATCGTTTGCGATATGATCTGGCTGCCGGGCAGATTCCACCGCCTGAGCGCCCGCTTTCGCCGCTGGGCAAGGTGGCGGATAAGGCGCTTTGTGTGGCGGTTGCCGTAGAGCGGGCGGTGCCGCTACCGCGCGCGCGGCTGGAGAAAGAAGTGGAAGAACAGCTGCGGGCGCGCTATGCGGAGGATTGGGCAGCGCTGCAGCGCTGGATGGCAGAACGACGTGAGGCAATGAGCTAGAGGATAATGTTAGATTTTTTAGGCATAGGGGCACAGAAAGCAGCGACGACATGGATATATTACGTGTTGTCGCAGCATCCGGGCATTGCGTTTCCCGCAGGGAAGGAGGTGCATTTCTGGAATCAGCGCCAGGGCCAGGCGCGCGAGTGGTATGACGCGGTGGCGGAGCAAGAAGGCAGTGCGCCGGTGCAGGATTTGGCGTGGTATACCGGGTTGTTTGCTGGCGAGGATGGGGCGCTGAAAGGCGAGATGACGCCGGCATACGCGATTTTGCCGCCGGAGGTGATTCAGGAGATATATGCGTTTAACCCGGCGCTAAAAGTGATTTATAGCGTGCGCCACCCGTTTGACCGGGCGTGGTCGGCGGCGCTGATGGCGCTTTCTAAAGCACAGATGACGCTGGAGGAGGCATCAGATGCGTGGTTTTGTGATCATTTTGCCTCGCAGGCATCGCTGTCACGCGGTGATTATGCGGCGTGTTTGGATCAGTGGCTCAGCGTATTTCCGCGTGAGCAGCTGCTGGTGCTGCAATATGAGCAGATTGCTGCACATCCGGAAGCGGCGGTGAATGCGCTGTGTGACTTCTTAGGTGTGGAGGCCGCGCCGTTATTGGAAGCAGAAGGCGATGTGCTGCAGCAGAAGCTGTTTACTAGCGGGGGTGGGGCAGTGCGGCCGAGCCTGCGTCCGGCGTTGGAGGCGCTGTATCGTGACAAGATGCAGGCGCTGAAAGACTCCTATGCCATTGATTATACGGCATAATCCCTTCTATGGGGTTATTTTTGGCCAGGCGGTATGACCAGAAATATGCGGTCGTCCGATAGAATATCGGTGATGACGACCTGACTGCCGATGGGGAGGTGGTCTTTAGGGCTTTCAGGCGCAAGGCGCGCCGGCATGAGCGCACCAGCATAGCGGATTTTGCCCGGGGTGGTTTTGCTGATACCGCCGCCGCTTTCGACCATAACATGCATGCCGATGAGGCTGTGATAGCGGTAGCGCCGGCGTTTGCGCCATTCATAAATGACGCCAATGAGCAGCAAGCCGGCCATGAGAACGGCAACCATCCAGGGTGAGTCATAGAGTTCAGAGAGAAGTTCAAATATTCCGTCCATGCAGGGTAGTATACCCTAAAATGGCGATTATTGCGAGCCGCCGCTGCGCCAGGTGTCGATATGTTCGAGGGTTGTATGGACGTCGTCGAAGACCGTGTTGCGCGCGTGCTTCGCACCTAACCTGCTGATATTGCGGGTGAAGAATTCTCCCAGGCGCCAGCGTTTGCTGGTTTCGATCGCAGTGAGGTATTGCGCGAGCAGCTCAAGATAGCGGGTTAAGAGCTGGATATCGTTTTCGCGGTCGTGGATGCGTTGTTGGTGGGTCTCGCAATCCTTCGTGAGGGTGCGGATTGTGGTTTCCATATCCTCCATATGCTGCTTCATGCCGTTGATTTTCTGGGCGGCGGCTTCGGGCGCGGTGTCGCCGGTGGGTAGATCCAGCGAGAGAAGGACGACATCGAGATTGCCCTGGCGGGTGTTCACCTCTTCTTCTAGCTGGGCAATGGTTTGGTTGATTTCGTGATGGGCTTGCAGTGCGTAATAGCCGTTTTGACTGAGGGTGAGCGGTTTTTTCGGACGCTGTTTGCCGGTGCAATAGGCTTCTAGCTCGGTGTTATAGGGCGGGTGATCGCTGGCTTTCTCGCGGTGGAGGTTCGGGCTGATAAATTCTTTGATGGCAGATTCTTCTGGCAGGGTGAGGCTCTCGCAGCCATGGTGCTGCAATTGTTCGTGGAGGGTACGGGTGGTGGAAAGAGGGTCTTCCAGCACATCGGCGTGATTGATATAGATGCAGGGGAGGTCGCGGGAGGCATTCAGCGCGTGGAGCATATAGCTTTCCCATAAGGCGAGGCCAGTGGCGATGGGGAGATTATTGCGGGTGTTGAGCGACATCGCGATTTCAAGCGGGTCGCGGTGGACGATGACGCAGATAGGGGTATCCAGCAGCGGGAGAAGGGTCGGGAGTGTGAGGCACAAACGCGGATCCTTCATCACCCAGGGGGCGTGCGGAGTCATTTCATCGAGGATGGTCTGCATATCACTGTGGAAAGCGGATTTAGCGGCATCGGGGAGGGTCTTGGGATCCCATAGGGCAATATCATGCCACGAGCACTCCATGGCGGCGAGCAGGGCGTCGTTTGCGGCGATGACGTCTTTACGCTCCCAGAAGCCACGGGGATTTTCTTCGCTGGCACCAATAGAGAGATGTTCTGGGCCGACATACGCACCCATCATGTTGATGAGGCGGGTGACAGCCGAAGTGCCGGAGCGATGTGTGCCTAAAACCAGGATATGCATAGCTTTTTAAGAGTATGTGCCTGTTTTTTCAGCCATAGCTGATTGGGTACCCCATGTAAACCCATAATAATCCTCAAGGAAATCGGGGTAGCGTTCTTGCTGCGTATAGACTGGCAGGGAGTGCGGCGGTGGGGTGAGGTTAAGCGCGAGCAGCGCGTCATTCACCGCTGCGGGTTTTTTGATATGCGAAAATGGGAGGATTTTGCCCCAGCCAGCAGCACGGATGCGCTCAGCAATAGCGCCAATATCAAAGGCGATGGGGAATAGGCCGGCATTAAAGGCGATTGAGAGGGTGTAGGAATAGGTCTCTGGCGCCACTGAGCTGAACAGCGCTGCGTGGCAGCCGGCTTCTTTAATGCGGTCATAGATTTCTGCTTCTTCATACGGGCCGGTGATGTGGATATTCTTATGGTGTCTGATGCTTGCTTCCAGTGAGCAATGGCCGATCACCGTGAAAATGAGGGGCAGATTGCGCTTCGCAGCATCCGCAGCGCAATCGCGGAGCAAATACGCGCCTTTATGCTCACCAATCGCGCCAATCAGCGCGATATTAAGCGGGTCGCTCGCAGTTTTCGTAGCGGCAGGGCGGGTGGTGAAATTCGGCTTGTCTTCTGGATGCGGCAGGATGACGAAATTCGTATCCGGAAAATACGTGCCAAGCCGGGTGGCCGTATCATCACTTGGGACAATCACGCGGCGTGCCTGTTTTAATAGGGCGGCGAACTCCTCGCGCCATGAGCCCATATAGACCTCACCGACGGGCGAGCCATAGGTGGTGATGCAGGTTTGGCATTCGCTCACGGGCGGTTCGCCGCAATATTCATGCGTGCCGGTGGTGAGGTGAACGCGCGGGCAGATGGTGAAGAAATCATGCAAGGTGATATCAAAGGGGATATGCATGGTGCGGGAGAGCCAGGCGATCATCTCACGCATGGTGTTGTCAAAGCCGATGATATGGTGGACGTGGAAATGCACGATATTAAGCGCGCGGATCGCCTCCATCAGCGCGTCGGTCTCGCGGAAGGTATCGAAACAGAGATTCGGGGTGAAGCTGAGCTCTGGGTGGCTGAGTTCGACCGTGCCTTTGCGCGCATCGGGGCGGAGATAATAGCAGGGCGTGTCATAGCGTTTGAGAATGGTTTCCAAATCGCGAACATGGCGCTCTGTACCACCGCCGAGATTATGCGTGATGAAGAGAATCGCACGCGGCGCGTCTTTTTGCAGGCGCGCCATATCGATACGGCGGCGCAGCAGGCGCGGCGTGTCTTTCTCAATAAAACGCTCAATGGTTTTCAGGTAATCCGGGTAGCGCTGGCTGATCAGCACCAATGCGCGCTGGATGGCGCGCTGCTTGCGGTTGCTGAACGAGACGCCACCAACATGGCGCACGAATACATCCCCAGCAAGCAGGTGCTTCCAGCCTTTCGCACTTGCGCGCAAGCAGAAATCATTCTCCTCGCCATAGCCTTTGCCGAAGGTTTTGGCATCAAAATAGCCGATCTCATCGAGGCTTTTGCGCACGATATACATGCAAAACCCAATCGCAGTGGGCAGCTCCACCGAGCGGGCAGTGTTGGCCGTTGCTGCGAGCAGATCCAGCTCCGCATAGCTGCATTCCAGCTCCATCGGGTTATTCTGGCAGAAAAACGGGTAGCTGCAGATCTCCGCATTATTGGAAAATGGGGTCACCGAAGAGACGGTCTCATCGCGTTCAGCATGGCCGCGCAGGCGATCGAGCCAATTATTATACACCTCGGTATCGGCGTTTAACAGCACCACATCGCGATCGGTATGCAGGCGCATGCCGCGATTCACGGTTTTAACAAAGCCGAGATTCTGCCTGTTGAAGAGCAGGGTGAACAGGCCTTTATCCGCAAGCAGGCGCAGCTTATCTTCGAGCTGCTGATTAGGGCCGGCATCGTAAATGACGGTGAGCGCATAGGGCGTGGAGTTTTCTGATGTCAGCACGCTATAGATACAGGCCAGCGTCTCATCATAGCCATCATAGGCCGGGATGATAACATCGACCACCGGTGTTTCTGCAGAAGGCGGGCGCACCAGCGCATCCCACCGGCTTTCTGCCGGCGCTTTGGGCGCGGGCACCGGGGGCGCGTTATGATGCGGCAGCGGTTCAGCGGGATGAATATGTTGCTCTGCCAGCCAATTGCGATAGGCGTTGAATTTGTGGAATAGGAAGCTTGAGCGCGTGAACAGAAAATCCTTAATGCGATAACGCAGCCATAGCGGCAAAGGCAGCTTGCGATAAAGCTGCACGAGGTAATGCACAGGATACAGATACAGATTGCGCCATGCCATAGCTTGGCTATAGGCGAAATAGGGAAAAAAGACAAGGATGGATAGGGAATAGGGAAGTAGGGCATAGGGAATGGCAAGGGATTAGGCGTTAGGGATTGGGGATTAGAA
>JANQQO010000241.1 GCA_028289305.1 Rickettsiales bacterium
AGGCGGGTGATGCCGCGCTCAGCAAGGGCGGTGAGCATGGATTCTAGGTCTACCTGGTTATTTGCGTCGGGGGGGGTGGGGATTATTTCGATACCGGAATGATCCAAGGCATCGGGGATTTTTTCCGCACACGTGCACACCCATATAGGGGTTTTATCACTATTTTTAAAGAGGTTAGACTCTGGTGGGGTGCGCAGCTGACTATCGACCAATACGCGTATGGGGGAGTGATCTGCCATGCCGGGGAGGCGGCAGGTGAGCCGGGGGTTATCGACACATGCGGTGCCGGCACCCGTCAGAATGGCATCGTTACGGTATCGTAACAAATGCCCGTAGGCACGGGCGCGCTCGCCGGTGATCCACTGACTTTCCCCCGAGGCAAGGGCGCTTTTTCCATCGAGAGAGGTAGCTAACTTCATGGTAACAAAGGGTTTTTTTCGTTCCGTAACCGAAATGAATCCCGCATTTACGGCACGTGCTTCGGCCTCGCATAGGCCTTCTTCGACGGTGATACCGGCGTTTTTTAGCGCTTTTACGCCATTTCCAGAGACTTTGGAGTAAGAATCGCGCGTGGCGATGACAACGCGGGCGAGTTGGGCAGCGATCAGCGCATCGGTGCAGGGTGGGGTAGCGCCGTGATGGCAGCAGGGTTCTAAGGTGACATAGGCGGTAGCGCCCTGTGCGGCAGCGCCTGCGCGTGCAAGCGCTTGTGGTTCAGCATGGGGCCTGCCACCCGGTGCGGTCCAGCCACGGCCGATGACGTTTCCCTCTTTCACGATAACGCAGCCGACAGAGGGGTTGGGTGCAGTGAGGCCGACGCCGCGGAGCGCCAAGCGGAGCGCCAGCTGCATCCAGGTGCGATCATGTGCGCTGAACGACATAAGCGGGTGCTGTGTGGGGTTTTTAAGGAGGGCTAGTCCTGCATTTCGTTGACGAATTTGCCAAAATCGCCGACTTGACGGAAATCCCGGTACACCGAGGCGTAGCGGACATAAGCGACAGGATCGAGCTTTTCTAGGGCTTCCATCACCACCGCGCCGATTTTTTCCGACGGGATATCGCTCTCACCAGAGCGTTCCAGCGTGCGCACAATGTTATTCGCGGTTTGCTCCAGCTGTTCTTCGCTGACCGGGCGCTTGCGTACGGCGATTTGTAGCGAACGTAAGAGCTTATCGCGATCAAACGGTTTGCGCTGGCCATTGCGCTTAACCACGGTGAGATCGCGCAATTGCACGCGCTCGAACGTGGTGAAGCGGGATTCACATGCCGGGCAGAAGCGGCGACGGCGAATTGCCATCCCGTCTTCGGTGGGGCGAGAGTCTTTTACTTGGGTGTCTTCCGCACCACAAAAAGGACAATGCATGAGTGGTTCCTCCTTTTTACGTATAGATAGGGAAGCGCGCGCAGAGCTCTTCTACTTTGCCGCGCACGGTGTTTTCCGTATCGCTATTATTATCAGGGTTAGCAGCCAGCCCATCGAGCACATCGCCGATGAGGTGGCCAATGGTTTTAAATTCTTCCTCGCCAAAGCCGCGCGTAGTGCCGGCTGGGGTGCCGAGGCGCAGGCCGGATGTGATGAAGGGTTTTTCCGGATCAAACGGGATCGCATTTTTATTGCAGGTGAGGCCGGCGCGCTCGAGGCTTTCTTCAGCGAGCTTACCGGTGAGCTGTTTGGGGCGCAGATCGACAAGTACGATATGGTTATCAGTGCCACCGGTGACGACATCCGCACCGCGCTCGATCAACACCTGGGCGAGCACGCGGGCGTTATCGACGATAGCTTGGGCGTAGCCAGCGAAATCCTCCTGCAGTGCTTCGCCAAAGGCAACGGCTTTCGCGGCAATGACATGCATCAGCGGCCCGCCTTGAATACCAGGGAAAATTGCCGAGTTAATGGCTTGGCTTAGGGTGATATTTTTGCCGGATTTGGTGGTACGCACCACGTGATCGGGCGTATTGGAGAGAATCAGTCCGCCACGTGGACCACGCAGGGTTTTATGCGTGGTGGTGGTGACCACATGCGCGTGTGGCAGCGGGCTTGGATAGGCGCCACCCGCGACAAGACCGGCGATATGTGCCATATCCACGAGAAAATAGGCGCCGATGCTATCCGCGATTTCGCGGAAGGTGGCCCAATCAATCACGCGGGGATAGGCAGAAAAGCCGGCGATGATGAGCTGGGGTTTGTGTTCTTCGGCGAGCTTGGCGACGGCGTCATAATCAATGCGGGCATCGCTTTCACGCACGCCATATTGGATAGCGTTAAACCATTTGCCCGATTGGTTGGGTGCGGCGCCATGGGTGAGGTGGCCGCCAGCATCGAGCGCTTGGCCGAGAATGGTATCGCCGGGTTTTAACAGTGCGGTGAACACGCCCTGATTGGCTTGGGAGCCGGAATTGGGCTGTGCATTGGCATAGCTGCAATGAAACAGCTTTTTGGCGCGCTCGATGGCGAGGTTTTCGGCCTCATCAGCATATTCACAGCCGCCGTAATAGCGCTTTCCGGGATAGCCCTCGGCGTATTTATTGGTGAGGACGGAGCCTTGGGTTTCAAGCACGGCGTTGCTGGTGATGTTCTCCGATGCGATTAACTCGATTTGCGTTTGCTGGCGCTTCAGCTCGCCTTTAATGGCGGCGAAGATCTCAGGGTCGGTATCTGCGACGGAGGAGGTGAAAAATCCAGTCTGTTTTTCCATTGTGTGTAACGCCTTTGTGTGCTGCATAATATGGTATTGCCTATCTAGATATAGTAGTTGATAGCTTCTCATACCCGCTTTTTTGTGGTTTGGCAAGGGGTTATGCGCGGTGTATGGGGCGATGTGTTAATGATAGGGCGATTTAGCCAAGTTTTTCGACACGTGTGGCATGGCGGCCACCGGCGAATTGGGTGGTGAAGAAAGCCTCGACGCAGGCGCGGGCGGTGGCCTCATCGGTGATGCGGGCGCCAAGGGCGAGGATATTCGCATCGTTATGCTCGCGGGCGAGGGCGGCGGTTTCGGGTGAATGGCAGAGTGCGGCGCGAATGCCAGGATGGCGATTGGCCGCGATGCTGATACCGATGCCGCTGCCGCAGATGATGATACCTTTTTCCGCCTCGCCATTGAGGATCGCGGTAGCGCATTTTTCGCCGAAATCGGGGTAATCCACCGAGTCGGTGCTGTTAGTGCCGCAATCAAGCACGGCAAGGCCGAGCTCGGCAAGCACGGGTTTTAAGGCTTCTTTTAGGGCGAAGCCGGCGTGGTCTGAAGCTATGGCGACTGTACGGGTCATGGTGCCTTTATACATGCTACCAGAACCGCCGACAAATAAATATTAAGCAAAGTCATCCCCGCGGAGGCGGGGATCTCCATTAAAGGTTTTAAGATTGTGGAGAGAGAGATTCCTGCCTTCCTCCTTCGCTAAAGCTTCGGAGGACAGGACGCAGGAATGACAATGGGTTGGAAGGCTAGGAAAATTTTATGGGCAGGTGACGGGTGTGGGCATTTGCCATTTCATGCGGTATTCAAGCATGTCGTCGAAATTTTGATTGCGGAATTGCTGGACAAAGGTGGCATCAAACGCGCTTTCACCAGCCACGCCATTGCCGTTCCAGCTATTGGCGAGCTCATCGGCACCGGTGATGTTTTTATCGAGCCGGCCATTGCCCTTCCCTTTCCATGCGCCGTGGCCATTGGTGCCATGGCTCATGACGATTAGGGCAGCGGTGGTGGTGATATCGGTGCTAGTATCGGCAACTTCAACGGTGATTTCGCCAAGGGTTCCAGAACCATAGCCGCTGGCGGTGCCATTAGCCCAGGCGAGATCTTCATCCACCACGTAGGTGAAGCGGCGATTCCAGCCATCAAGGGCCAGGGCGTGAGAAAGGCCGAGGGTGCGTACCGGTACGATGCCGGCAAGAATATTGCCGACAGCTGAAGCGGCGGTGACAGTGTAGTTTTCAGAAGTACAATGACCGGCTGCTTCTGAACCGTTATTCGTCGCTAAGCCGAAATTGGCATTATCGGGGGCAAGGTTGCCATCGGCAGGGCAGGGTAGGGCACAGAATTGGCGGACATAGAGCTCTATGGTTTCCATAATAAAATCAATACGTTCTTGTGTGGCTTTGATTTTTTGTGCCTCGATACGGCTAGCACCGACCGCGAGCGCGCTGCCAGCGATCAGGGCGATCACCGTAAGCACTACGGAGAGCTCGATAATAGTAAAGCCGCGTATATGTGTTTTTTCGTCCATATCCATATGTAGTATAGCAAATAATCGTTTAAAAAGCACCTTTTAACCTGGATCGAGCTGCCATTTCGTGCGGAAGACGACGATGTCATCAAAATTGTCCGCAGCGCTTTCTTGGCGGAATTTTTGTACGAAGACTTCATCATAAGGTTCATTTTGATCATCATTGACGCCATCTGATGGAGTTACTTCCCAGGCATTCTCAATTTCATCGAGATGGTTTTGGTCTTCATCGCTTGTCACTTTATCGAGCCGGTTGCCTCCTTTAATGCGCCAAGCGCCGTGGCCATTGGGGCCGTGGCTGATGATTACTACAGCAGCTTCGCTGGTGAGAAGGTTGCCGCCATCGCCATTAATGGTGATTTGGCCGATAACGTCGTCATCAGACCAGCCGCCATTATTGAGGGGGGCGCTCCAGGTGAGGCGCTCATCGACCGCGTAGGTGAAGCGGCGCTGCCAGCCATCGAAGATATAGCGGTGGTGCAGGCCGAGCGTGCGTGCCGGGAGGATGCCGGCGACGATATCGGTTTCGTTAATAGCGCCGACATTGAGATGGGTGGCGAGTGCATAATTAGCGCTGCCATTAGAACACTGGTCTAGCATATTCAGCGGTGCGGCGCGTACTTCAATGCCAAAATTGGCGTCGGTTAAGACGTCACTGCCATCAGCAGGGCAGGGCAAGCGCGCTTGAGAGCCTACGAAGTCTTGTATTCCCTCGATAATATCCTCTAGGCGTTCATTGGTTTCTTTGAGCTTTTTGGCTTCGATGCGGCTAGCGCCAATGGAAAGCGCGCTGCCGGCAATGAGTGCCAGCACCGTGAGCACCACGGAGAGTTCGATGAGGGTAAATCCCGCTTTTTTCTCGCATCGCATACCTACCAGTATAGCAAAAAATATGAGCTATATTAAGGGATATATGCTGTTGTGCGATGTTCTGGGAGGGATGCTTTATAACATGCTTTATAAAAGGTATGTGGCTTGTTCCCTGTCTCCCCTCTTGTAATGTATGCGGATTAGGATTATATGCGTTCATATGGGGGCGCTAGGGTGCGCTGAACGGGTTGTTACAAAGCAAAAATAGGGATAGTTGTCCGATTGCGTGCATTTTATCTTTTTGATACGTATTTATAAAATTTTAACTATTTTTTAACTAATTATTGTTATAATACGCGGGTAACAGGATAACTGAAGCACTTTAATACGGGGAGAGGATGAACCAATGTCGCAAGACACACCGCGTCTGCACGTGCAGAATATGACTATAAAACAGAATAATAACCAGACTGATCGCCTTTTTACGGAGAAAGATGCGGAGGGCATTATTGCGCCTACCGCATTTTTTGCGCCGGTGGTCGCATCTGCTGGCGGGGCGCTTTTGGGCACGAGCGGTGTGGATGTGCTGATTGGCGATGCGGGTGATCAGAATATATTGGGCCTGGGTGGTAGTGATTATTTGGATGGTGCGGCCGGCAACGATTTGGTGATTGGTGATGCCGGGGATGATACGCTGATTGGTGGTGTGGGTGACGACACGCTGATTGGGAATACCGGTGCGGATATTTTTGTGATTCACCGTGAAGCGGGTGCGGCGGATGTGATCCAGGATTTCGTGGCGGGCGAAGATGTGGTGGATCTCACCGATTTTGCCGATGTGACCAGTATTGCGGATCTGCTGATTACGGTGGATGGGGCGAATAATCGCATCACGGTTACCCTGCCGGATGCACAAGTGCTGACCTTGCAGAATACGGCCACAGCGCTTAGCGCAGAAGATTTTGTGTTCCACGGGCAGGAAGCGGGTGAGACTATCACCGGGGATGCAGGGAATAATTTGCTGTTTGGTGGCGCGGGAGATGATTCACTGGCCGGAGGCGCGGGTGCGGACACTGTCATTGCGATGGGTGGTGATGATGTGCTGACGGCGGATTTGGGTAATGATGTGCTGATTGGTGGCACGGGCAGCGACCGGTTTGTGGTGGATGTGACGGCTGGGGCAACCGTAACGATTGCCGATTTTGCGGCGCTGGATGCGGATGAGGTGATTGATATCAGCGCGTTTGGCGTGGAAGATTTCAATGCATTAGGGATTACGATTATAGAGAATGAAGCCACGGTGGTGGTGGATGAGACGCATACGCTGGTGGTGCGCGTGGCGGATGATATTACGGCGTTTGATGCGGCGGATTTTGGCCTGCCACCGGCGAGTGTGACACTGACGGGTACGTCAGGGACAGATATTTTGACTGGTGGAGAAGGCGATGATGTAATCAATGGCGGTATGGGCAGTGATTTTCTGCTTGGTGGTGCTGGAGATGACCTTATCGACGGAGGTGCAGGAGGTGATTTGATTTCTGGTGGTGCGGGGAATGATACCCTGACCGGGGGTTCTGGTGTGGATAGCTTCCTGATTGAACAGGAGGCGGATGCAGAAGATACTATCACCGATTTTGCCGCGGGCGATGGTGGCGATGTGATTCGCTTAAACGAGGTGTTTGGCATTTCGCAATTTGACCAGCTGCAGATTGATTATGTAGATGAGAATGCGGTGATTCTGCTGGGTGATGGGCAGATACTGGTGGTGAACACCGGTGGCGCGGTGCTGACGGAAGCAAATTTTGCCTTCCCGGATGCAACAGAGGGTCTGCTGCTGGGTGGTACGCTGGCGGATGATGATCTGGAAGGGGGTGAAGGAGACGATACGCTGATTGGCCTGGATGGCGATGATACGCTTGTGGGTAATGGCGG
>JANQQO010000259.1 GCA_028289305.1 Rickettsiales bacterium
ATCTGGGTGACCCCTGCCCTGGCGCCGACCTTAAAAAGCGGGTATATTATGAAAGATGCGCGGGATTGGACCCAGCCTTCCGATCATGTGCCGGTGGTGACTAAATTTGCGTTATAAGATGAAAAAGTTTTTATTATTTGCTGTTTTATTTATTTTTTTACCCGCACGTGTGGCGGCGCTCTCGCTGGAGATACCAGTGGATTGTGTGGTGGGCAGCACGTGTTTTATCCAGAATTATGTTGATACGGATTTTACTGAAGCGGCGCAGGATTATCGCTGTGGATCGCTCTCCTATGATAATCACAAGGGGACGGATTTTCGGCTGCGTAACTATGTGAAGATGCGGAAAGGCGTGGCGGTGTTGGCCGCTGCAGATGGGACGGTGCGTGGCATACGCAATGATATGCCGGATATACACCGGGCGGAGGCGGACCCGGAGCAGATTAAGGAGCGGGAATGCGGGAATGGCGTGGCGATTACGCATGATGATGGCTGGGAAACGCAATATTGCCACTTGCGGCAAGGCAGTGTGACGGTGGCGCCTGGGCAAGAGGTGAAGGCAGGCGATATCATTGGGATGATTGGACTTTCGGGCCAGACGGAATTCCCACATGTGCATTTTGGGGTGCGCAAAGACGGTGTGACGCTTGATCCTTTTACGGGGAAACCGGTAGGGGGGATTTGTGGCGCCAGCGAGATTGATCAGCCGCTGTGGTCGCCCGAAGCGCTGGCAAAGCTCGCATATCAGCCAACCGCGTTGCTGGGGATAGGGTTTGCAGATGTGCAGCCAGAGGGACGCGAAGTGCGTGAGGGCAAGCATAGCAAGCAGGCGATTTCACGCGATGCCAAAGTGCTCGTGGTGTGGGTGGATATGATGGGGGTTCAGGCCGGTGATATGGTGAAGCTGGAGATTATTGGGCCGGATGGGAAGAGTATGCACTCGTATCAGAAGAATTTCATCGACCCGAAGGCACAGCAATTTTTATATACCGGCAAGACCGATGCGGTGATCGGCACCTGGCCGGAGGGTGTGTATCAGGGTAAGGTGATCCTGCTGCGTGATTATGCACGGGCGAAGGAGCAGGTGTTTTCTGAAACCGTAGAGGTGTTGGTGCGGTAGGAGTACACCCCTACTCTTCTGGAGCACCCTCGGGGACGAAGAGGCCTTTGACGCGCGGTTTTTTGGCGTCGGTGGGTTTGGGATCGCTGAAGAGTTCGCTTTTCCCGGTTTTTAAATCATACACCAGTTTATCCCCACGAATGATGTTTTCACCCTGGGTCAGCACCACGCTGCCGGTGAGGGTGATATTGCCTTTATCGACATCGTAAATACCGCGATCACCTTGCGCGGTTTCTTTGGGCGTGGAGAGGAAGACATTATCCTGCACATCAATTTTGGAGACGGAATTAGCGGCTTTTTCGCTTTTCTGCTTATTTTTATAATAGACTACCATGGTATCAGAGCGCAGATTCATATCGCCTTGAATAGCCTCAACATTGCCTTTGAAGATCGCGACCTCCTTCTTTTGCTGCACCAGCAGGCCATCTGCGGTGATTTCGATAGGCAGGGAGCTATCGCGATTGCCCGGCAGACCCACCTGCGCCCAGGCAGGCAGGGCGAGCAGTGTGATGAGAAAGAATAAGGCGAAGTGGCGCATAGGGTTATGTTGTTGCTTCAGGGTAGATGGTTAGCTTCACGGGGCCATAAAACAAAATCTTATCGCCATTCTCCTTGATCAAGAAGCCTTCTGCCTCAAGATCGCCGGGAGGGCCCTGGGCGATAACGGGAGTTTTGCCATAGGCCATGCCTTTTTTCAACTCCACATGTGCGCGCGTGGTAGAAAATTCATAGCCGCCATTGGAAATCATGTAGACAGCACCTTCTAGATCGAGGTCTTTTTCCTGCAAGCGAATCGTGCCCTGATTGGAGGATACCGAAACCCAGGCCTCATCTTCGAGCGCGATATCGCCTTTGACATCTTGCAATACGACGATGTTATCGCTTTCCTGCGTGGCGCTGGCGGCCGTGACGTTATACGGACGGTTGCTTTCATCAACGCCTTGGAAATGCGGGTTGACCATGCGCGGACTTTCACTCGGCGTACTCTCCATTTCGGTGAAGGCGAAGTTAAAGCGCTTATCTTCAGAGGTAACGAGCGGCCAGATAATGAGCCCGGTGAGGAGACCTAAAGCCAGCACGACGATGAGCCATTTTATCTTGCTGACAGCGG
>JANQQO010000262.1 GCA_028289305.1 Rickettsiales bacterium
GGTGCCATTGGTGGCATTACTCCAGAAAATGCCACGCCGCTCGTAAAAGCAGGTGCTGATTTCCTCGCTGTTATCTCTTCGGTGTGGGAGCATGCGGAAGGACCGGCGGCTGCGGTGAAGGCATTTAACGCCCTGTTTTAAGCGCCACCACGCCTAATCTATTGCAAAAACCCCGCACTATTGCTAGTGTGCGCGGCTCTTTTTAAATAACACTAGAGAGAATTATGGGGATTAATGCAAATTCGGTACGCCCAGGCAATGTGCTCGAACATCAGGGCAAGCTATGGCGCGTGGTGAAAACCCAGCACACTATGCCGGGTAAAGGCGGTGCATTTATTCAGATGGAGTTGAAAGAAATTCAAACGGGCACCAAGCTCAATGAACGCTTTCGCTCTAATGAAGATGTGGAAAAAGTGCGCCTCGATCAGAAGGATCACCAATATCTCTATGGCGATGGAGAAAGTATCACGCTGATGGATAACGAGACCTTCGAGCAGATCACGCTGCCAAAGGAACTACTGGGCGAAAAGGAAGCCTTTCTACAAGATGGGATGCAGGTGATGGTGGAATCCTACGAGGGTAAAACCATGGGCATTGAGCTGCCAGAGCAAGTCACGCTGGAGATCGTGGAGAGCGAACCGGTGGTCAAAGGTCAAACCGCAGCTTCTTCCAACAAGCCTGCCGTGCTTGAAAATGGCGTACGCATCATGGTGCCGCCATTTGTTGAGGCGGGTGATAAGGTGGTCGTAAAAACTGCTGATGGTTCCTATGTGGAGCGGGCGAAATAAGCCATGAATCCTTCTGCAGCCATAAACGTGATGAAAGAAGCGGCGCTAAAGGCCGGCCGCTCATTATTACGTGATTTTGGCGAGGTAGAAAATCTGCAAGTCTCGGTGAAAGGCCCGGGTGATTTTGTCTCTGCGGCGGATTTGCGTGCCGATAAACTGATCTTGGAGAACCTAAAAAAAGCCTATCCCAAAGTCGGGTTTTTATCGGAAGAAAGCGGTGAGGAAACAGGCGAGGATGCTACGCTCCGCTGGGTGATCGATCCACTAGATGGCACCACCAATTTCTTGCATGGCTTCCCACATTTTTGCACCTCTATTGCGCTGGAAGAAGTAAATCCGAGCGGAAATACGCTACTCGCCGGTGTGATCTATGCGCCAGTGCAGAATGAAATGTTTTCTGCGGTGAAAGGCGAAGGGGCGATGCTCAATGATTATAAACTATCGGTATCAGCACGCAAAAACCTTTCAGAATGCCTGGTAGCCGTTGGCTCTTACGGGAAAAAAGGCGATGATGGAGATCAGCTCGTGCAGTCTATTAAAGCGGTAGGTGAAAAAGCGGCCAGCATTCGCGTTGGCGGCGCCTCCGCGCTGGAATTGGCGTATGTAGCCGCAGGCCGGCTCGATGCCTATTGGTATCCAGGCCTTAAACCTTGGGATACGGCTGCTGCTGCGCTGTTAATACAAGAAGCAAAAGGGATGGTCACGGATTTTGCTGCACGAGGGGGCATTGCCCACACGGTGCATACAGGAAATATTTTGGCCACTAACGGCCATATTCACGATAAATTACTCAAACTAACGGGAGCGTATCTTAAACGATAAAGGGGAAAATCATCATGAGGAACATAGTTATTATTTGTTTTGTAGTGCTTTTGGTGGCACCGGCGCTCGTGCAGGCGCGGGAGTCGGTGTTTAACGATCGGCGGCAGAAAACCCGCCCATTCCCTTCGGTGGAAGTGGATTATGGCGTGTTGCCCGGCATACGGCAACGTGCATTAGAAAGAGCGCGGCAGGAAAAAGAGGCCGCTAAAAAAGCAGAAGAAGAAAGAGCGCGTAAAGAGCAAGCCGCACGCCAGGCGCTGCAAGATACAATCGATGAGCAAGCTACGCAGATCGACGGGCAGGCCACGCAAATTGAGGCGCTGCACCAGCAGGTGAAAAAGCTGGAAGAGCAGCAAAAGCAGCAAGAGGTAAAACAGATCTCAGACAGCAAAGCAAACGCGCAGTATGAAAAAGAAATTGCGGATCTCAAAGCGCAGATAGAAGCTAAGCAAAGCGCGAGCGAAGCCGCAACAGAGCTAGAAAGCACACTCGCGGAACGCAAAAAAACCATTACCGCGCTAGAGAAAACCATCGCGACCTTAGAGAAAGACCTTAAAACGGCCAATAAAAAGCACAGCGCCGCGGAAGCGGGTACGAAGGGGTTAAAGGAAGAGATAGAAGCGCTGAAGCAACAAGTGGCAGATAAAGAATCCGCCGCCGCCAATGCCGCGCAAGAGCAGCAGGCGCTGGAGAAAAAATTGCAAGAGCTGGCGACGCAAGATCAGGGAGAAAATACCGCTTTAGAAAAAGCAGAGAAGAAGATTGCAGCACTAGAAGCCGATATTGCTACGTATAAAGAAAAGGAATCTGGCTATAAGAACAAAGAGGAAGGGCATCAAAAAGCCCTACAGCAATCCAAGGGGGTGGCAGAAAAATTGCAGAAAGAGCTGTTGAAACAGGAAAAGCAATGGCAGGAACTGGCTAAGCAAAAGAAAGCCGTGGAACAACAACTCGCGGAGCAAAAAGCGCTCGTAGCAGAGGCGAAGGAAACCGCAGCACTGGAGCCAGCACTCGGCAGCACTAACACGGCTCCTAAGCCAGAAGCAGAAACAAAAAATGAGGCGAAAAATATAGAAGCGCCAGAAAAGAAAGCGCCAGAAAAGAAAGCGCCAGAAAAGCGTGTAGAGGTAACGCCGGCGAAAAAACCTACACCGCCTGCGCCAGAGGCTGAGAAAAAGCCTGCTCCTTCGGCTAATGCGCCGGAGAAACTGCCTGTATTGCTCGCGGTAAAAGAAGAGAAGAAGACGGAGGTGGCGGCCATCGAGCAAGAGCGACCTGATGCCCCTTTGAATACAGAGGTGTCACTGAGCGATATCACGGCGCCGAATCTTTCTACCTCGCTATTGTTTAAACAGCAGGAGGTGGCGTTATCTAACAAAAATGCTGATCAGCTTGGTGCGCTCGCAGAAAAGCTCGACGCCCAGCCATCGCAGAGTGTGAATATTGTGAGCTTTGCTGGCATTGAGGGTGATGCCTCAGAAAGCCGGCGCATTTCGCTGAAGCGTGCGCTTTCAGTGCGGCAGTTTTTGATCGAGCAGGGTGTGGATACCAGCCGCATCAATGTGCAGGCGATGACGGCATCTGGCGATGAGACATCGCCAAATCGCGTCGATATCGTGCTCTATGAACGGCTCTAGGCGCGCTTGCTCGGCAGTTTCGCATCAGGCGGGCGAATATAGAGCGGCTCGGCTGGTTGCTCATCATCACCATGCGCGATTTTCCACGCTGCCATGCCGGCCACATCCCGCGCGGTAGGATACGTATTTTTCTGTAACAACGTCACCGCACCTTCCTGCGGTACATGTTCCGCCAACCCCTCCCAACAATTACTGATAATATGAAGCGGCGTATCGCTGGCATACTCCACCGCCTCTATCGGCACTAATTCTGGGTCTGATGTTGCGATGATGTCTGGCGTCAGCGTGAAGCGTTGCATAAACACCTCGCCACGCCGTGCATCTAGCACAATGCAAATATGCTGATACTCCTCACGCAGCTGCCAGGCCAGTGCCTCAAACACACTCACCCCAATCAGCGGTAGCGAGGTAGCAAGCTGAATACCTTTTAGTGCGGCCAAGCCAATCTTCACACCAGTAAACCCGCCCGGGCCGGTGGTGGCGGCCAGCGCATCCAGTGCAGCATAGTCCATATCTGCATCACTGAGCAGCGCCTCTATTTTTGGGATTAGCTGCTCGGCTTGCTCACCTTTCTCAAGCTGCGCTTCACCCAGCACTACATCTCCTGACACAAGCGCAACCGACGCTGCACCGGTAGTGGTATCAACAGCAAGAATACGCATGGACGAAAAAAGTGGGTGGCGCGCTTATTTACAAGCGTTCTTCATATTGCGATAGGCTTTGGTGAAACCCATCAGGGAATATTTATCTTCTGAATAGGTGCCGAGCCGCGAGTTTCCGCGCACCGTCATGCTAAGGCCTTTTTTCATGCTCGCTACGAGCTTTTGATCTTGCGTGGTGTCGCGCGCCCAGGCAGTATCCGGCACTTGCAAACTGGTAAATAACTCATAGCGCTCTTTGCCATCCACCAACGCAATCACCTTACTATCCTGCTTATAAGGATACCCAGAAGCGGTGCTTACCTCATCGACATTCTTGCTGCGATGCGTCACGATCAGATAGGGCTCAGAGCGTGATTTATAATTCCCAGAACTGCTCACCGGGCTACTTGCGATATAGCAAATCTTCTCCCCTTGCTGCTGCAGGGTGAACACGCTCCATTGTTTATAAATTTTCTGTAATTGCTGAGCAGAAGCGCTTGCTGGAAGCGTTAGCGCAAGAAACAGAGAGATAAACAAAATGCGTGCTATCATAGGGTAATCGCCTTTCACGGAATAAAATAATCTAATATGCAAACAAAAAGTCAAGATGTTTATGCCGGCAAATATACATGAATCACTACCACAACACTAGCAGTTTTTATTGGAATTCCAGGCGATAATGCGTTATAGGCTAGATCCTTTCATATATGAATTTTTGAGGATGACCGTGCATGGCACATACAGAAGAAAATAAGATCGCCGTTATTGATGCGGTAGAGCGTGCCGCAGCCGATATGCGGCGTGGTAAAGCAGTGATAGTGACAACTGGCACATCAGCCTGTCTGGCGCTTAATGTGGAAGAGGCATCAGAAGAAGCTATTGCCGAGCTTAAGAAACATTCTGAAAATACACCCGCGCTGGTAATCACCGCTGCGCGCGCGCAGCTCCTGTGGGAAGAGGCTACCGAGCCACTGGAAATAGCGCTGAGCGAATCTGAAGAAACGTTTGCCGATCTCATCGATACGCTTTCTGGAAAAGCGTTAGAGAACGATGCGCCATCTGCTGATCTACAGGCTCGCACAAGCGCAGCAAGTGAAGCGCCGGTCGCCGCCTTAGAGCTTGCTAAGATAGCCGAGCTGCTGCCTGCCGTTGTGGCCGCTCCACTCACAGAGGCGCAAGCCACCACGATGCAGCAGCAGGGCTTTCTTACCATTGATGCACCCGCCCTCGTGCAGTATCGCGATGCGGTTGCCGCCACACTCACCCGCGTTAGCAGTGCGCCACTCACGCTCACGCATGCGCCGGATACAACCATCCATGTCTTCCGACCCACACAGGGCGGCAAGGAACATTATGCCCTCGTCATTGGCGATATCAAAGACACAGATGCACCACTGATGCGTATTCATTCTTCCTGCTATACCGGCGATCTACTCGCCAGCGTGAAATGTGATTGCCGCGACCAGCTGCAGGAGGCGATTCGCCTCATCGCTGAATCGGGCGGCGGCATTATCCTTTACCTCATGCAGGAGGGCAGGGGGATTGGCCTGCCTAACAAGCTCCGCGCCTATGCGCTGCAAAGAAAAGGCTTAGATACCGTGGAGGCAAATCGCTTTTTAGGCTTTGAGGATGATGAGCGACCTTATGCGCTCGCTGCGACGATGTTAAAAGATCTAGGCGTGCCGCGTGTCTCGCTGCTCACCAATAACCCACGCAAGGTAGCAGCACTAGAGCAGGAAGGCATAGAGGTGAAAGAAAGGGTTGCTCATATCATAGAGCCAACCGATCACACCAAGGCTTATCTGGATACGAAATTCGATCGTTTAGGCCATTTGGGGAATTCATAAAATATGCGTAAAATATCGATAGAGATGCATTTTGCAGGTGCAAAATCGCGGTTTTTTGGTATAATGGTTCCTTAAGGATTCTTAAAACAACGTATTTAAAAAAGCCAAGAGTTAGAAGCTCTTATGGAAGAAGAAACACATATTCTTGAAGAAGTAGATAAGCTGAATACGCAACACCGATCGCTGGATGATCATATTGCTGAGCTAGAGCATAGCGGTAATATGAAAGACCAGCTGCAGCTGCGGCGCCTGAAAAAAATGAAGCTGCAGATCAAAGATCGTGTGACATATCTAGAAAGCTTGCTATACCCTGATATCATCGCCTAATAAATTGGGCGTTCTTTTTATTAGTGAGATATAAACAGTTAGCGGAGAAGCAATAAGTGTCTTCGAATACATCACCAGTGGTTAGCATCGTTATGGGCAGTAAGTCTGATTGGGAGACGATGGAGCATGCTGCCGATATGCTCGAAGAGCTTGGTGTGGCGCATGAAACCAAGGTGGTTTCCGCGCATCGCACGCCAAAGCGCCTCTATGAATATGCTTCCGACGCGCATGCGCGTGGTATTAAGGTGATTATTGCTGGCGCGGGTGGTGCTGCGCATTTGCCGGGCATGATTGCCTCGCTCACCACATTGCCAGTGCTCGGTGTGCCCGTGGAAAGCAAAGCGTTGAAAGGCCTGGATAGCCTGCTTTCTATTGCACAAATGCCGGGCGGTGTGCCGGTCGGCACGCTGGCGGTGGGTAAAGCGGGCGCTAAAAACGCAGGCCTGTTGGCGGCGTCTATCCTTGCTGTGTCAGATAGCACGATCGCCGACACACTCCAGCAATGGCGCGATGCCCAAACCGCAAACGTGCCGGAGCAGCCGGTCTAAATGTCCATGATTCCTCCCGGCAGCACCATTGGTATCATCGGCGGTGGCCAGCTGGGCCGGATGACGGCGATGGCCGCGGCCAGTCTTGGTTATAAAACCCAGATAGTCGGCGCAGGTGTGGTGATGCGCCACCTGGGTGGCCGGGCTTTCTTGCTCTGGGCAGAATATATGGGTTTT
>JANQQO010000018.1 GCA_028289305.1 Rickettsiales bacterium
CGCTGATCAGCGGTGAATTCAGGGACGATATAGTGGTAATTGGTGTCGAACCACTTGGTCATTTCCATCGCGGTGACATCCTGGCCATCTTTCTGAGAACCGCGCGCCATTGCAAAATAGGTGGCGTTATCGACCTGCCCGCCTGCAAAATTATAGCGCGGCGGGATGGCACCTAGCGTTGCGATCATATCAAGCATTTGATCATACAGGGAAAAATCATTGGACGGGATATGGGTGATGCCCGCTTCTTGTTGCAGCCGCCAATGACGCTGGCGTAAATTCGCCGCTTCTTTCAGCAGCTCTTCTTCGCCGAGTTTCCCTTTCCAAAAGGCTTCCACTGCTTTTTTCAACTCACGCTGTGCGCCGATACGGGGAAAACCTAAATTGCTTGCGATGGCCATATATTGCTCCTTAATTTATCGTCAGTAATAGTGAAAAGCGGCGGATTGTAACAATTTGCACGGGTTTTGCAAGCATAGACTTGCGTTTTTGTTGCGGGAGGCAAGGGGGTGTGTTAGAAGACACGGTCCGCCGGCGATACTGCCAAGATTACCGATCCGTTGCATTGCACAGGCGCGACATACCCTAAACCAGGAGGTTTTGATGACAGAACAGGACAGCACCAACACAACCGATGAGTCAAATAGCCCGGCTGAAGAGGCAAATACGGAGAGTAAGACCAGCAAAGGCACCGGCACCCCGCCCGGCGTGGGCATTGTTGCGCAATATATTAAAGATCTCTCCTTTGAGCACCCGAAAGCCCCAGCGAGCCTGCTTTCGCTAAAAGAATCGCCGCAGATTGATTTGCATATCGATTTGCGGGCGCAGAAAGTGGAGTTGGGCGAAAATGCCGGGCCATTTTTTGAGGTAGCACTTCAAATTACGGCGAAAGCCCTGCCCAAAGAGGGCGAAGACCCGCTATTTTTGGTGGATTTGACCTATGCCGGGCTGTTTACGCTGGAGCGCATCGCCGAGGTGCAGCGCGAGCCAACGTTGTTGATTTATTGCCCGAATATGTTGTTCCCATTTGCACGGCGGATTATCGCCGATACCTCACGCGATGGCGGCATGCCGCCGCTGATGCTCGACCCCATCGATTTCGCGCGGCTCTATATGCAGCGCCAGCAGGAGCAGAAGGCGAGCTAGTATTACGATGTGACGATGTGAGGATTTGAAGATGCGATGCGTCTTCTTCACATCCGTTCATCGTCATATCTTCGCATCTAACTTTCCCAGATTGGTTCGGTGAGGCGGGTGAGGAAGGCAGTATGGGCCGCTTTTTCATCGTCATTCGCCACATGCGCGCGCGCAGGACGAGCCGTGGTAGTGGATTCTGTCGTAGTAGCCTGTTTCTGCGCCGGCGATTTGGCCGCCAGCGCCAGAG
>JANQQO010000073.1 GCA_028289305.1 Rickettsiales bacterium
AAAGCGAGCCGCCGAGCACGGTGAAATCCTGGCTGTAAACAAAGACCAGCCTGCCGTTGATCGTACCATGGCCGGTCACCACACCATCACCAGGCACGCGTTTTTTCCCCATCCCAAAATCATGACAGCGATGCTCAACAAACATGCCATATTCTTCAAATGATTCGGGATCTAGCAAGGCTTCCACCCGCTCGCGCGCGGTGAGCTTGCCTTTTTCGTGTTGCTTATCGATTTTATCCTGGCCGCCGCCAAGCCGTGCCAGGCGCCGCTTTTCTTCCAGCTGTTTAACAATCGTTGGTTTCATAAAAACATCGCTGCGTTATTCTCACTATCTCTTGGAAAAACAAGAGGTTACGACGAGATCGCCGGGCTATCACCGGCAGGCACGCCACAAGGCCGGGCAAAATATCAGATCCACCCCCTAAAAGGCAACTAGAAAAGGGATTTTGGAGCCAGGAATAGGCAGATAAGGGCCAAAATAGGCGGGTTTTACCCCGTTTCTCCCTAAATCCCTGATCCTTTATCCAAAACCCTGATTCCGTTAACCTTTTCTTAACCTTTTTGTGGTGTAATGGAAGGGTAGCCATCCGTGTGGGCGTTGCGTGCACGGGTGGCTGCAGAAAAAAGAATGGGTTAGAAGGACGCTATGGCAGGAAAAATACCATATAAATATAAAGACGTGGCAGAGATAGTTGAAGACTTGGAAATGCTTAAAAGCTGTAGCCCTGAATATTTTACTGAGGGTGAAGTAACCTTTCTAAGAGTGACTAATGGAGGAAAGCTTGAAAGAGAGGACTTCAATAGGAAGAGCACTCTGTTACATAGACTATTCCCTAATGAAACACCAAATATCATTATGGGGGATACAAAAATCGGCGGTTTTGATGGAGAAGACCTGTGGATTCTTGATGAATTGCTGGCGGATGTCTCTTTAGAGAGTATTGCGGAAAAGCTTTTTGATAAACAGCAGGAACGAGAGGCAGCAGCACATACAGTAGCTCTTATACGTGGTGTTGCCGTACAGCATGCTGGGATAAGGTTGCCAAGAGATGCTGATAGGCTTTTAACTTTGGCTGAAGATTTACGGGCTGAGTTTCGTGCATTTGAAGGAAAAGAGGTTACCACGGATACGATTCGCAATACCATCAAAGGTGTTCTTGCGCGTCATAAGCTTGAGTCAGGGCAACTGGTAGCAGAGGCACAGAGAGCAAAAGTAGGTGCAATAATGAATACTTTCATTGGTGCCTTAACCGAGATGGTAGAAAGAGATATTGCCGCACATGCCAAGGTGGTTTCTGAGCCTTCTGTAGTAATCCCACAACCAAAGCCACCAGCAAGCCCAACAACACCAGCACTACCAAAAACAAAAGCTGAAGATGCGTTTGCTGGGGAGCAGCCAGAATATCCTGATGATCCTGCAGAATTACGAAACCATTTTGAGTCAGCCGTTAAGGAAACCAGAGGAAAAGTTAAAAGAATGCAGGAAAATCTGCAGGAGGGGAAAAGAGGATTGATGCAGGGGGTAATAGATACACTTAATACAATAACAGAAGTATTGGCGATAAAAACAGAGCCTATTGTCATTGCTAATAGCTATGTTCCACAGGTAATGATCGCATTTTCAGAACTGGCAGGCCAAATGCCCACACTTAAACAAGAGGATTTCGTTTCCGAAGAATCTAGCAAAGAGGCATTCTCTGATGCTTTTTTTGACTCTTTTTCACAATTTGGGAAAGATGTCGCGCAACACCCGCTCCTAACGGCCGCTCAGCGTACCGGTGGCATGGGTGGGCATGCGCCGACGGGAGTGGGTGGTAGGCGCCCATAACCGCTAACCTTCTATAAACCCTAATAATTCCCAAGCCTGCTGCAGTGATTCGGGCAAGGGGGCGGTGAAGTGATACCTGCCCGCCGCGTTTTTTTTACCCGCTTTATTGCCAGCCTCCTGTTTTTTAAAGGAAATTTCGCGTGCGTGCAGGTGCAACTGCTCCGGCAAACCAGGGAT
>JANQQO010000084.1 GCA_028289305.1 Rickettsiales bacterium
AGCGAGCTGATTTATGAAAAGATGGATCGCCTCTTGCCACCGCTCCGTAAGGAGCGTGTAGGCGAGAATCGTCTTGCCGAAGCCATGCGCTATGCAGCACTTTCACGCGGCAAGCGCTTGCGGCCGTTTTTGCTCATCACCTCGGCTAACCTGTTTGGCGTTGGGCAATCCTCCTCGCTACAAGCCGCTGCAGCAATCGAATTCATCCATGCTTATTCCTTGGTGCATGATGACCTTCCCGCCATTGACGATGATGATGTGCGCCGCGGCCAACCGAGTTGCCATAAGAAATTTGATGAAGCTACCGCCATTCTTGCAGGCGATGCCTTGCTGACACTTGCCTTTGAGGTGCTTGCTGACCCTACCACCCATGCTGATAATGCCGTTCGCGCTGAATTGGTGAAGCAAATTGCTTATGCTGCCGGGTCAAAAGGTATGGTCGGCGGGCAAATCATCGATATCATCTCAGAAACAAAAGAGCTCAATATCGAGCAAATCACCCGCCTGCAGCATATGAAAACCGGTGCATTATTCGCGGTTTCCTGTGAAGCGGGTGCAATTCTCGGCAAAGCGCCAGAGCCGCTGCGTAAAGCGCTAAAAGGCTATGCGCATGATATCGGCCTTGCGTTCCAAATCCGTGATGACCTTCTTGATGCGCGCAGTGAAGAAGGCGATGAGCGCCAGGATAAATCCGCCGGGAAAGGCACCTATGTCAGCCTGATGGGCAAAGAAAAAGCACGCAAACAAGGCATCATGCTCTGTGAGCAAGCCGTGGCCCATTTGGAGGTATTCGGCAAGCGTGCCCATCTGTTAAAAGAGCTCGCAAACTACATCGTCACCCGCCAAACCTAGCTGTGACTCTTCCTTTTATTATCCTGCTTCTGCACGATAGTTTTTCTGCCGCCTTCGTGTTCGGCTTTTCGTCAGAGCTTATTTTTGATGTAACGGTCTATTTTAATACCGCGCCTGCGCTGCTCATTGCCGCACTCGCGCTCATCGCCAGCCTTAGCGCAAGCATGCTCAATTGGGGTCTCGGCAGTCTCCTCCGTCTCATCAAAGCAAAGGCGCCGCTCGGCAACGCCAGTGCTGCAAAACTCCCACCGCAAATCAAGCGCTACGGCATGTTTTTACTACTTTTTTCTCCGATAGATGGGGTAGGGGAGGTGCTTACCCTGCTCGCCGGCGCTGCCCATGTCAAATTCCTCCACGCCCTGCTTCTGGTCTTCGCAGCGCGCAGCGCCTATTACGCCGGCTTTATTTTGTTAAACTAGCTAACAGGGCACCCTTATTGTCATCCTGAACTTGTTTCAGGATCCACCGCTCATCTGCAACAGCTGTACCAGTTGATAAGTGGACCCTGAAATGAATTCAGGGTGACATAAAAGATTAGCCTGCTGATAAAAAGTAATTCTATAACTCTATTGAGTAAAACCAGGAAGCGTTACTCACACTGCGCTTTGTGACGCAGCGCGTGATCAGCCAACACACAGGCCAACATTGCCTCACCAATCGGCACTGCGCGAATGCCCACGCACGGGTCATGCCGCCCTTTGGTACGAATCTCCGTATTTTTTCCCTGTTTGGTAATCGCCTTGACCGGCAGCAAAATCGAACTCGTCGGCTTTACCGCAAACCGCACCACAATATCCTGCCCGGTTGAAATGCCGCCCAAAACCCCGCCGGCATTGTTCGATAAAAATTCGACTTTGCCTTTCTTCATCCGCATTTCATCCGCATTCTCTTCGCCGCGCAGCTCGGCTGCACCCAAGCCTGCGCCAATCTCCACAGATTTCACCGCGTTAATCCCCATCATCGCGTGTGCAATCTCCGCATCCAGCTTGCCATAAATCGGTGCACCCCAGCCGGCGGGCACGCCGCTCGCCACTACCTCAATTACCGCGCCAATGGAAGAGCCCTCCTTGCGTATCGCATCAACATACTCCTCCCACACCGGCACAATGGTCTTATCCGGCGCCCAAAACGCATTGCGTTCCGTTTCCTTCCAGCTCCAGCGCTTCCTGTTAACGCTCTTATCGCCAATTTGCACCAGCGCCCCGCGTATTGTAATCTTTTTTCCCAGCACCTTGCGCGCAATGGCGCCTGCGGCCACGCGCATCGCCGTTTCCCGCGCGCTAGAGCGTCCACCACCGCGATAATCGCGTATGCCATATTTTTCCCAATAAGTATAATCCGCATGCCCCGGGCGAAAGCTGTCCTTAATCTCGCCATAATCCTTACTGCGCTGATCTTCGTTATGAATAATCAGGCTGATCGGTGCGCCGGTCGTCTTCCCCTCAAACACACCAGAAAGAATTTCCACCGTATCGCTCTCTTTGCGCTGGGTAGTAAAGCGTGATTGCCCCGGTTTGCGCGCATCAAGATAAGGCTGAATATCCTTCTCCGATAGCGC
The DNA here is from genome assembly GCA_028289305.1 of Rickettsiales bacterium. Classification (GTDB taxonomy): domain Bacteria; phylum Pseudomonadota; class Alphaproteobacteria; order Rickettsiales; family JANQQO01; genus JANQQO01. The sequence continues at coordinate 2,411 of JANQQO010000084.1, forward strand.
AATTCCCGGCGGCACGCCATCCACCACGCAGCCAAGCGCCTTGCCGTGGCTTTCACCCCAGGTGGTAAAGCGAAATAAATGACCAAAAGAGTTATGTGACATAAGGAGAAATTATACGGTAGAAATATCCGGCGCGTCTACCGCTTTCATCCCCACCACGTGATATCCAGAGTCCACATGCAGCACTTCGCCCGTGGTACCAGAAGAAAGATCGCTCAGCAAATACACCGCGCTACCCCCCACATCGTCCAAGGTAATATTGCGCCGCAGCGGCGAATTATACTCATTCCATTTTAAGATATAGCGAAAATCGCCAATGCCTGAAGCGGCCAGGGTTTTCACTGGCCCTGCAGAAATAGCATTCACACGAATATTATCGCTGCCTAAATCCATAGCCAGGTATTTCACGCTGTTTTCTAGTGCTGCTTTCGCCAGCCCCATCACATTATAATGCGGCATTACCTTCTCTGCGCCGTAATAGGTGAGGGTTAGCAAGCTCCCCCCATCATTCATTAAAGCAGAGGCACGTTTAGCAATGCTGGTAAAAGAAAAACACGAAATATGCATCGTCATGGTAAAATTTTCTAATGACGTATCGACATATTTGCCTTTAAGTTCATTTTTGTCTGAAAAACCAATAGCGTGCACCACAAAATCCAGCCCGCCCCATTCTTTCTCGAGCGCAGAAAACACCGTATCCAACTCAGCTTCATTGGTGACATCACATGGCAAGATAATCGAAGAACCCAAAGACTCCGCAAGCGGCTTCACCCGCTTTAACATCGCTTCACCCTGATAGGTAAAGGCCAGCTCCGCGCCCTGTGCCGTCACGGCTTGCGAAATACCCCATGCCAATGATTTATCATTAGCAACGCCCATAATGAGCCCGCGCTTACCTTTAAGCAACGTTCCAGTAGGAGTGCTCATTACACTGTACAAAAAGGAGGGTTATTGCCTGATCTGCCAGGATCCATCCGGCTGGCGACATGCAGTGCCATAGCCTTCTGCATTTTTTCCACCCACATTAATCGTTTGGGTGTATTCGCGGCAGAACGCCCCTTGTGCCGTTTGGTAGGTTTTGGTGGGTGTGATCGTGCCGGAATTGCCGCTATCAGGGTTTTTCCAGCTAGACGTCACGCCTGTACGATTGGTTTCCAGCGCTGCCTGCGAACTTTGGTTGTAATACGCCATATCCGCGCGGTCTAATGAAGCGCCAACTTCGCCACCAATATAAGCGCCTAACAGCGTACCTGCGGCAATACCCAGCGTTTTACCTTTTCCTTTACCCACATTCTCACCAACGAGGGCGCCGCCAATGGCACCAGCAATTGTGCCGATATCTTGTTTGCGAATGCCACCGTCCCTGCCGCCATTCTGCGAGCATGCGGTGGTAGAGACAACCAGTAAAACGGCAACACTAAGCGCCAGCCATTGCTTCATTTTCATTACAGCAACCCCTTAACAATTTCTGCTATCAGTTCAACCCAAGCCATAGCGGCTACTTATATCAAAAAAACACAGGCTTGCCAAAGGAAAAATATGTCTTTTTTTATTTAACCCTGCACACAACTCAGGGCAGAACGCTTTTCACTGCAAACGCTAGCCTAGCGCCTGTTCTAGATCTTTGGTCAAATCCTCTACATCTTCAAGCCCTACCGAAAGGCGAACCAGTGCCTCGCCAATGCCGAGCTTCTCGCGCTCTGCTGCATCAATATTCGAATGCGTCGTGCTTGCCGGATGCGTGATTAAACTTTTCGCATCCCCTAAATTGTTGGAGATATCAATGATCTTCAGGCGATTCAGCGCCGCAAACGCTGCCTTCTTCCCGCCTTTTATTGTAAATGCAATCAGCGTGCCGCCATGCCCCATCTGCTGTGTCGCCAAGTCATGCTGCGGGTGCGAGGCCAGGCCTGGATAAAACACCTGTTCCACCTGCGCATGTGCCTCAAGGAAGGCTGCAATCTTTTCCGCATTTATACAATGCTGCTTCACCCGCAGATCCAGCGTTTCTAATCCCTTCAGCGCCACCCAAGCATTAAATGGGCTAAGCGCCGGTCCGGTATGGCGATGGAACGGCAGTAACTGCTCGGTGATAAATTCGTCACGGCCCAGTACTGCGCCGCCAAGCGTGCGTCCCTGTCCATCAATATGTTTCGTCGTGGAATACACCACCACATCCGCCCCCAGCTCCAAAGGATGCTGCAATAGTGGCGTGGCAAAAATATTATCCACGATAAACTGCGCACCATGCTGTTTGCACAGTGCTGCCACCGCCTTTAAATCCACCAATTCCAAGGTAGGGTTAGACGGCGTCTCTACAAACACATGCGTCGTATTTTTCTTAAAAGCCTGCTCCCACGCGTCTATATCGCGCCCATCTACCAACGTCACCTCCACGCCAAAGCGCGGCAGAATCTCCGTCACAATATAAAAGCATGAGCCAAACAGCACGCGGCTGGCGATCAGATGATCGCCCGGTTTAATCGTGCTCATGATAGAGGCAAACACCGCCGCCATGCCGCTCGCGGTCACGCAGCATTTCTCCGCCCCTTCTAACAGCGCCAGCCGTTCTTCCAGCATCGCGAGCGTCGGGTTTAAATACCGTGAATATACAAACCCCGGCGCTTCACCGTTAAAGCGGCTTTCCGCCGTTTCTGCGGAGTCATAGCAAAACCCGGAATTAAGGAACAGCGCTTCGCTCGTCTCACCAAATTCTGAGCGCAATGTGCCCCCGCGCACCAGGCGCGTCGCAGACTTCCATGTTTTTTGATCGTCTTTTGTCATTATAAAAATGCCTTCTACTGGCGGCGCTCCGCCAAATGTTGTAGTTGCGCAACATACCGTCGCCGTTGCCATTTGTCCAAATATAATTATGTACAACACCCCACTGCCATGCTAGTTTATTTCCGCCTTGGTTGTCCTTTTTAAGGGCTATTCTACATACGATTCTTACGCAAGAATTGAGGAGCATGCAGTTCGTTCTCGTTGAATATCTACCCATAGTTGTTTTTCTTGCTGTAGCATGCGGCCTTTCTCTCGTTATGGTAGGTATTCCGTTCCTCGTCGCACTGAAAAAACCAGATTCAGAAAAGCTCTCCTCCTATGAATGCGGCTTTGACCCTTTCAGCGACGCCCGTAGCGAGTTCGATGTTCAGTTCTACCTCGTTGCGATTCTCTTCATCATCTTCGATTTAGAAATCGCCTTTCTCTTTCCCTGGGCGATTGTGCTTAAAGAGATCGGCCTGTTCGGCTTCTGGTCGATGATGGTGTTTCTTGCCGTGCTTACTGTTGGCTTCATTTACGAGTGGAAAAAAGGAGCGCTGGAATGGGGATAGACACGCCAAGAAAAACGCTCATCAATCCTAATGACCCATTGCCACCCGGTTTGGAGCAAGATGCCTTGCTCAGCCAGGTCACGGGCGAGCTCAGCGATCGCGGTTTCGTCATCGCGCGTATGGATAAGCTCGTGAACTGGGCCAGAACTGGCTCGCTATGGCCGATGACCTTTGGTCTCGCTTGTTGCGCGGTGGAGATGATGCAAGCCGCTGCTAGCCGCTATGATATGGATCGTTTCGGTCTGCTCTTCCGCCCCAGCCCCCGCCAATCTGACGTTATGATTGTTGCTGGCACGCTGTGCAACAAGATGGCACCCGCTCTGCGCAAAGTGTATGACCAAATGGCCGAGCCACGTTGGGTCATCTCGATGGGCAGCTGCGCCAATGGCGGCGGCTATTACCATTATTCATACTCCGTTGTGCGCGGTTGTGATCGCGTTGTGCCGGTCGATGTCTATGTTCCTGGCTGCCCGCCCACGGCAGAAGCTTTGCTATACGGCATCCTTCAGCTCCAGAAAAAGATTAAACGCACTGAAACCATCATCCGCCGCACATGAGTAAGACGCAGGAAAAAATAGAGAAGTTTATTGCCGATAAGCTCGGCTCCGATGCCGCCTGCACGCTATCAGAAGAACAGGGCATGCTCATTCTCCGCACCACGCCAGAGCATTTGGTGCGCGTGGTCTGCTTCTTAAAAGATAGCCAGGGCTGCATGTTTAAAGAGCTGATTGATATTTTCGGTGTCGATTATCCAGAAAAAGAGCAGCGCCTAGAGGTGAATTATAACCTCTTAAGCCTCAAGCATAATCGCCGTGCGGTGGTAAAAATCACCGTTGATGAATCACAAACCGTTCCCTCACTCACTCCTTTCTTCTGTGCTGCTGGCTGGTTTGAGCGTGAGGTGTTTGATATGTATGGTGTGCAGTTTGGCGGCAACCCAGATCTCCGCCGCATCCTTACCGATTATGGCTTTGAAGGCCACCCTCTGCGCAAAGATTTTCCGCTCACTGGCTATGTGGAGGTGCATTACGACAACGAGAAAAAACGCGTGGTCTATGCGCCGGTTAAGCTCCAGCAAGAATTCCGCAGCTTCGACTTCCTCTCTCCCTGGGAAGGTCCAGAATACATCCTCCCCGGTGACGAAAAAGCCGAGAAGGAGGCTTCATGAATGAAAAAGATAAGGTGTTATTCAGGGTGGATAAGATGCTGATAAACGAAGGCGGTGGTGCAATAAGTGCGGTTGTTCTTGGTGGTTTTAATGACCCAAACGCTGTTGATAGTGAGGCGTTGGAGCATGGTGTCAGCAAGGGTAAATTAGGAAGTGTTACAGGTATCATACTAATTAATGAGCACCACGCCGCAAATCAAACAGCAGTTCACCTAGGTATGGACTTAAAAAATAAGGGCTATAGACAAGTTGGTGCAATTCAAAATCCTCTCGGTGATGGTCGGGATGGCTATATGTTTCGTGGTAATAAAGAAGAGATTCTTGCCGTGTTAACAAGGCTTCAAGGGTCTCGCTCATCGAATTGGTTAGAAGACGTATCAAAATTAAAAGAGATAGACATTAACAGGGGCGGTGCTGAAGGGCGGCGACTCGGGTAAAGTAGATAACATGCCAGAAGTAGACATAAAAAATCTCACGCTTAATTTTGGGCCCCAGCACCCGGCGGCGCATGGCGTGTTGCGTCTCATTCTGGAGATGGATGGTGAGGTCATCGAGCGTGCCGATCCGCATATCGGCCTCCTCCATCGCGGCACAGAAAAGCTCATCGAGCACAAAACTTATCTCCAGGCGGTGCCGTATTTTGATCGCCTTGATTACGTTTCGCCCATGAATCAAGAGCACGCCTATGCTCTGGCGGTGGAAAAGCTGCTCGGCTGCGATATTCCGCTCCGCGCAAAATATATTCGCGTGCTATTTTCTGAGATCACCCGCCAGCTTAACCACATCCTCAACATCACCACCCAGGCGCTCGATGTCGGTGCAACCACGCCGCTGCTCTGGGGTTTTGGAGAGCGTGAAACAATGATGGAGTTTTATGAGCGTGTTTCTGGCTCACGTATGCAT
>JANQQO010000136.1 GCA_028289305.1 Rickettsiales bacterium
GAGGTGTAGGGAGTACCCACCAAGGTCAATGATGGCGTAGGTGATCTTGCCTTCTTCTTCCCACTCGAAATCGCCGTTAAAACCAAGCTTTTCCTTGTAATAGGTGACGGATTTTACGACATCCTTACACGGAAATATCGGGTTTATCGCCTCGATATGCATTATTACCCCACCTTTTTATAGAGCTCGCTGCCTTCGTCGCGGAATTTTTTGGCCATGTCTTGCATGCCGTCTTCGATGGCTTGTTGATTCATCACTCCGGGCTCGCCTGCTTGCTCCTCGTTCTGGCTACGGGCGAAATCGCGTACTTCTTGGCTGATTTTCATGCTGCAGAATTTGGGGCCGCACATGGAGCAGAAATGGGCGACTTTCGCACCTTCTGCGGGCAAGGTTTGGTCGTGGAAATTCTCTGCGGTTTCAGGATCAAGGCTTAGGTTGAACTGATCGCGCCAGCGGAACTCAAACCGGGCTTTGGATAAGGCATCGTCGCGGATTTGTGCACCGGGATGGCCTTTGGCCAGATCGGCCGCGTGGGCCGCGATTTTATAGGTGATGACGCCGGCTTTGACATCGTCGCGATCGGGCAGGCCAAGATGTTCTTTCGGTGTGACGTAACACAGCATGGCGGTGCCATACCAGCCGATCATCGCAGCGCCAATGCCGCTGGTGATGTGGTCATAGCCGGGGGCGATATCGGTGGTGAGGGGGCCGAGCGTGTAGAACGGCGCCTCATCACAGGCTTCGAGCTGTTTTTCCATATTCTCTTTGATCAGATGCATAGGCACATGGCCGGGGCCTTCGATCATCACCTGGCAATCTTTCTCCCAGGCGATTTTAGTGAGCTCGCCCAAGGTTTTGAGCTCGGCGAATTGGGCTTCATCATTGGCGTCAGCGATGGAGCCGGGACGTAGGCCATCACCGAGGCTGAAGCTGACATCATAGCTGCGCATGATGTCGCAGATTTCAGCAAAGCGGGTGTAGAGGAAGCTTTCTTCATGATGCGCCATGCACCATTTGGCCATGATGCTACCGCCACGGCTGACGATGCCGGTGACGCGGTGTTCGGTGAGTGGGATGAAAGGCAGGCGGACGCCGGCATGGATGGTGAAGTAATCCACTCCTTGTTCGGCCTGTTCGATGAGGGTATCGCCGAAGACCTCACCTGGGAGATCTTCCGCGATACCCTCATCGAACAGGCCGAACAAGGAG
>JANQQO010000145.1 GCA_028289305.1 Rickettsiales bacterium
CACGCATTGCATCCAGCAAAGCTTCCAGGATATGGGTAAATTTTACGAGCTCATTAAAACCGAAAGCTCCTGCGCCCCCTTTAATGGAGTGGGCACAACGGAAGATGGCGTTCAGCTCCTCAGGATCTGCACCTTCGCCATCGAGGCCTAAGAGCTTCTCCTCCATTTCTTCAAGGAGCTCATAGCACTCGGTAATATAGGTCTCTTTAAACTGGTCGAGCTCACTCATTGCCCTAACTCGCCCTTATTGTTTTTGTTGTTAACCAGCGCAGACTTTATTCACAACAGACACTAATTTTTCTGGATTAAACGGCTTCACGATCCAACCAGTAGCGCCTGCCGCCTTTCCCTCTTCCTTTTTTGCTGCATCACCCTCAGTGGTCAGCATCAATATAGGTGTAAATTTGTGCACAGGATCAGCACGTAATTTTCCAATCAGCTCAAGACCGTTCATGTTGGGCATGTTCAAATCCGTGATAATGACATCAACTTTATCACCACCCAGAACGCTGAGCGCATTCTGACCATCTTCTGCTTCCAACACATCAAAACCTGCGCCTTTTAAGGTGAAACTCACCATATCGCGCATGGTTTTTGAGTCGTCCACTGTAAGGGCTTTTTTACTCATGATGCACTGCTCCATTCGTTAAGTTGTTCTTCAAGACCTAAATCAGAAAAAGCATCCTGCACAATGTCGGAAGGATGCTTTATTTGGAATTTCTTATCCTGATTTTGTAGGGTTTTTGCCGCTGAGAATAGCAGCTGCACACAGGGGGTGCTGATGCGTTTTACGTTTGACGCATCGGCAATAATCGTATCGCCTGTGTTTAATTTTTCCTGCAACTGATCGTATAGATCTTCTGCATGCGCCAAATCCATCACCTCTGGCAAAACCAGATCTGAAGGATCTTCCGCAGCATCATTGCTCTCTTTAGACTCTGACATTATATGCCTCAACCACCATTTAGACCTAAAAAGACAAAGAGGCGACCCAGTACTCTACTCCTTAGTAATAGAGCTTCCGCCTACTTAAGAAGGTATAAGATTTGCCAAACAAGTGCAAGTATAATTAGATAAACCAGGAAGTTAATAAACCATAGGTCGTACTCGCATTGGTACTGCACCGTGATTTTTATTGCAAATTCTTAAGGGCGTTTGTAACATCCACGCAAAGCCAACTTAGCGGTAGTTAAAGATGATATCGATTCTCAATAAAGGCTTCTCTATTTTTACTTGTTTTTTGGGGTGTGCGTTGGTGTTTTTTGCTCCTAATGCACAGGCACAGAGTCCAAAAAATCCTCCACTTGATACCGTGTTGGTGGATTGTGTGCGCACTCCATCTATTGATGTAAAAAAATTCTACCCCGGCATGGAGAATGTGGCGCAGACCAATAATTTGCGGCGCGCTACGGGCATTGCCCTGGTGGCAAAGGGTGAGCCGATTTATCTGACGGGCCGGGTGGTGGATGAAGATTGCCTGCCGGTGGCGGATGCAGTGGTGGAAATCTGGCACGCTAATTCATATGGCAAATATGACCATGCGAATGATGCGAGTGACAAACTGCTGGATGAGCATTTTGTGGGCTCGGGTAATTTCCGAACCAATAATTTGGGCCAGTTTTATTTCCTAACCATCTTCCCTGGTACGATGGATGAGGAGAGCGCCCCACATGTGAATTTCAAAGTCTCTCATCAAGGGTTCGAAACGCTGACAACGCGGATGTATTTCTCTGAGCAGCAAGCGAATTTGACTGACCCGGTGCTATTCAAAAACAAGGCCTATGAGCAAGAATTGACGGCTAAGCCGCAATTTGAGGTGCGTGATGGGCGGTTTAAAACCGAGCGTATTGAAGGCGATATGGTCTATCACTTCGACATTACGCTAACGGGTAAGAATCAGCGTAAAGAATACTAAGCTAAAGCCATTCCCCCTCCCTTGAGGGGAGGGGGCTTAAGGGGAGGGTGGCTTTAATAATATGTCACCCCCACCTTAATCCTCCCCCCTCAAGGGGGAGGAAATATCTTCTAAGCTAGTCTCGCGGGCCAATCATTTTTTCTGGCACCACCCATTCGGCAAATTGCTCTTCTGTCAGCAACTCTAATGCGAGCGCGGCTTCTTTGAGTGTCGTACCTTCTTTATGGGCCTTCTTCGCAATCTTTGCTGCATTATCATAGCCAATATGCGGGTTTAGTGCGGTCACCAGCATCAGCGATTCATCGCGCAGTTTATTGACCCGCTCTTCATTCGCTTCAATGCCGGCTACGCAATTATCGGTGAAGCTTTGCGCACCATCTGCAAGCAGGCGAATCGATTGCAAGACGTTATAGATCATCACAGGCTTAAAGACATTGAGCTCAAAATGGCCATTAGAGCCTGCCACCGTGGTGGCGACATGATTACCCATCACCTGTGCACACAGCATCGTCAGCGCCTCGCACTGCGTAGGATTCACCTTGCCCGGCATGATGGAGGAGCCAGGCTCGTTTTCCGGGAGCTTGATTTCACCAATGCCACACCGCGGGCCAGAGCCCAGCAAGCGAATATCATTGGCGATTTTCATCAGCGATGCCGCAATCGTATTCAGTGCACCGGATGCTTCTACCAGCGCGTCATGCGCCGCGAGCGCTTCGAATTTATTCGGGGCAGTTTCAAACGGGAGCTTGGTGATTTCTGCCACATGTGTAGCGAATTTCTCGGCAAAGCCTTTTTTGGAGTTGATGCCCGTGCCGACTGCCGTGCCGCCTTGCGCCAGCATATATAAGCGTGGCAACGTGTTTTCAATACGCGTGATGCCATACTCAATCTGGGTAGCATAGCCGGAAAATTCCTGACCCAGCGTGAGTGGCGTGGCATCTTGCAAATGAGTGCGACCAATTTTGACGAGTTTTTCAAACGCAGTTGATTTTTGCTTAAGCGCTGCTAGCAGATGTTCCAGTACGGGTTTGAGCAGATGCGTGATTTGCTCTACCGCAGCGATATGCATCGCAGTGGGGAAGGTATCATTCGAGGATTGACCCATATTGCAATGATCATTGGGGTGGACTGGATCTTTGCTACCAATCGTACCACCGAGGATTTCGATCGCACGATTGGCAATCACCTCATTGCTGTTCATATTGCTCTGTGTGCCTGAGCCCGTCTGCCACACCACCAGCGGGAAGTGATCGAGCAAGGAAAGCGACATCACCTCTTCGGCTGCCTGACAGATCGCGTCTCCAATGTTGCTCTCCAGCACGCCCAAATCCATATTGGTTTTTGCAGCGCAATATTTCACCACACCAAGTGCACGCACCAAGGGGGCTGGCATTTTTTCTTCGCCAATTTTAAAATTATGCAGCGAACGCTGGGTTTGTGCTCCCCAATATTTATCGGCGGGTACTTGCAGCTCGCCCATCGTGTCGGATTCGGTTCTGTGGTCTGTCATGTTGTACCCCTTGCTAGTCTCTGGTGTATGGCTATACTGCCGGCGCAACACACCATACACCAACATTTTATTTGCGCAATATGTCTATGAAACCAGAATATTGGAACCGTGCCTGCGCTGAATTATCGGCGCAAGACAAAGTGATGGCAGGAGTGATCGCGCGCTATGACGGCGAGTTTTTGTGCAGCCGGGGGGATGCGTTTTTCTCGCTAGCGCGCTCGATTGTGGGGCAGCAGATTTCTGTAAAAGCGGCGGAATCGGTGTGGAATAAATGTGTGGCAACGCTAGGCGAAGTAGCGCCAGAGCATGTGGCACGCTCAGAAGACGATGCGCTGCGCGGAGCAGGACTTTCCCGCCAGAAAGTGACGTATCTAAAAAGCTTAGCACAGCATTTTCTGGACGGACATATTCGCCCTGAATTGTTCCCAGAAAAAAGCGATGAGGAAATTATTGCTGATTTGACACAAATAAAGGGCATTGGCCGCTGGAGTGCAGAAATGTTCCTGATTTTTCACCTATTGCGCCCGGATGTTTACCCATTAGCAGATATCGGCCTGCAAAAGGCGGTGCGGCGCTCTTATGACAA
>JANQQO010000154.1 GCA_028289305.1 Rickettsiales bacterium
GGCATCGTCCATATCGTCGGCCCAGAGCAAGGCTTCACCCAGCCGGGCATGACCATCGTCTGCGGTGATAGCCACACCTCCACCCATGGCGCATTCGGCGCGCTCGCCTTCGGTATCGGCACCAGCGAAGTCGAACACGTGCTTGCCACCCAAACACTTATCCAAAAGCGCGCGAAAAACATGCGCATCACCGTAGAGGGCGCTATGCCACTTGGCGTCACCGCAAAAGACTTGATCCTCGCCATCATCGGCAAAATCGGCACCGCCGGTGGCACGGGTTACGTCATCGAATACGCTGGTGATGCAGTAAAAAGCCTCTCTATGGAAGGGCGGATGACCATGTGCAACATGTCGATCGAAGCCGGCGCCCGCGCAGGCCTCATTGCGCCAGACCAAACCACGTTTGACTACATCAAGGGCCGCCCCATGGCGCCACAAGGGGCAGATTTTGATAAAGCCGTGGAATATTGGAGCACCCTGCCGTCCGACCCTGGTGCGAACTATGATTTAGAAGTCACCCTCCACACTGATGATATCGTCCCGCTCGTCACCTGGGGCACCAGCCCGCAAGACGTGCTGCCCATCACGGGCGTTATTCCCAATCCTGAGGAAGAGCAAAACGACACCCGCCGCCACTCCATCGAACGTTCGCTGGAATATATGGGCCTCACTCCCGGCACGAAGCTGCAAGATATCCCCGTTGATAAAATCTTCATCGGTTCGTGCACCAATGGCCGTATTGAGGATCTGCGCAATGTCGCAAACATCGTCAAAGGCAAAAAAGTCTCCGACCAAATCACACTCGCCATGATCGTTCCTGGCTCCGGCTTGGTCAAAGAACAGGCCGAGGAAGAAGGCCTCCACACCATCTTTACCGAGGCCGGCTTTGAATGGCGTGAGCCCGGCTGTTCCATGTGCCTGGCAATGAATGCCGATAAATTAGAGCCCGGCGAACGCTGTGCCTCCACCTCTAATCGTAATTTCGAAGGCCGCCAAGGCAGGGGAGGGCGCACCCATCTCATGAGCCCAGAAATGGCCGCCGCTACCGCCATCAAAGGTACACTCGCAGATGTACGAGACATAACTGCCGCATAAGGAACGCTAGCCATGACACCATTCACACTGCTTTCTGCCCGTGCGGCGCCATTGCCCATCGCCAATGTCGATACCGACATGATCATCCCGAAGCAATTCCTTAAAACCATTAAGCGAACGGGCCTTGGCGTGAACCTGTTTCATGAAATGCGCTTCGATATGGAGGGCAATGAAATCGCTGATTTCATCCTCAACCAAGCGCCGTATCGCCAAGCAGAAATCCTCATCAGCGAGGAAAACTTTGGCTGTGGCTCCAGCCGTGAGCATGCTCCCTGGGCACTGCTTGATTTCGGCATTCGCTGCGTCATCGCCCCAAGCTTTGCCGATATTTTCTATAATAACTGCTTTAAAAACGGCATTTTGCCTGTGGTCTTGCCTAAGGAGCAGGTGAGCACCCTGCTGGACTATGCCACGAATACAGAAAACACCATCACGGTAGACCTAGAATCCCAGCAAATCCGCGCCGATAACCAGCAATATAGCTTTGAGATCGACCCTTTCCGCAAGCGCTGCGTGCTAGAAGGCCTGGACGACATCGCCCTTACCCTCGAGCATGAGGATAAAATCACCGCTTTTGAGGCCACACACCACACCCGTGTCCCCTGGCTATTTAACGCCTCCGCCTAATCCCTCCCTTGTCATGCCGTGCTTGTCACGGCATCCGGTAGGAAAAGCAGCGCTTTTCCTTGTATTGCCTATGGCAATACACCAGACCCCGGCATACGCCGGGGTGACAAAAAAACTTCATTATATACTGATATATAAGTATAAAATACACACGTTTTTAATTGACTTATAGCGCGTATTTCACTATAATACATAGTGTTAAGTAGCGTATTTTTTTAGATGCTTGCAGAAATCGCCTCGTTGGCGCTTTCTGATCTGCGGTAGGATGGACCCTATCGCTTTGTCTCCGTAAGATTTAAGGAGCGTACAAATGGGAGTTGGTGATTCTGTGAAAAAAGGAGTATGGGGAACTATTTACTTCCTCTTCAGAGGAGTGACGTCGTTCGTCATTGTTTTTTCAACAAGTCGCTTCTTGGAATACAAAGAAGAGTTCTTGTTGCAGGAGTATGCAACTAAGTGGAGCATGCACCCGTTTCTTCTGCAGGTGCTCGCTTTCTTTGTTGTATGGGTAGTGGTCTATCTTGTTTTCTGCAAGCTCAGAGACTGGGATAGGGAAACCAAACAATGGCTTGTATTTGCTCCGGTTATTTATGCTTCGCCGCTTCTCGCCATACATTGTATCGAGAGGTGGTCGCAATACACCCAAGAGATCGAGATTGCCACAGGTGCTTTCTTGCTCGTCTGCACAGGTGCAATTCTCTTGAAACGAGATTTTGCTGTGATTCCTTGATCAAGCCAAGCTTCCCAAAAACACGAACGCCGCCGAGATTTTCTCGGCGCCTTTTTTTTTTCGTGCCTTCATCAATAATTCCCGTCACCCACGAGGAGGTCAAAGGCCGACGAAGCAATCTAGAAAATCATGCCCCTGGCTAGAATCCCAATACAAAAACCCCTAAAACGGAATTTCATCGTCAATTTCTTCTGCCGCGGCAGGCGCCTTTTCCGCCGGCTTGCTGCTCGGCTGGCCATACTCTTTGCTTGAGTCATTAAACCCACCGCCAGCGCTCGCTCCGCCGCCGCCTTCGCGCCGGTCTAGCATCGTCAGCGTACCGTTAAATCCTTGCAACACCACCTCGGTCGAATAGCGTTCAGCACCAGATTGGTCCACCCATTTGCGCGTCTGCAGCGCGCCTTCTACATACACTTTCGAGCCCTTCTTAATATAATTCTTCACGATGTTAATCAGCCCATCGCTAAAAATCACCACGCGATGCCATTCAGTGCGCTCGCGCCGCTCGCCGGTCGCTTTATCGCGCCAGCTATCGGTCGTCGCCACCGAAAGATTCGCAATCTCTTTTCCATCTTGCGTTGTACGTATCTCGGGATCCCGTCCAAGGTTCCCCACTAGAATCACTTTATTAATACTGCCACTCATAATCGGCCTCTTACACTAACATTTAACCCAATTCCCAAGAAAAGCTCTTGATTTATGCCCATCCTATCGCATATTCTGCCTCGTTCAATAAAAATCGTGAGATTATGGAAAAATACATCAGCGTTCGCGGCGCACGTGAACACAATCTAAAAAGCATCAATGTAGATATCCCCCGTGGGGAATTTGTAGTTATCACCGGCCTTAGCGGCTCGGGGAAATCCTCGCTTGCCTTCGACACCATCTATGCCGAGGGCCAGCGCCGCTATGTCGAAAGCCTCTCTGCCTATGCCCGCCAATTCTTAGAAATGCAGGCCAAGCCAGATGTGGAGATGATCACCGGGCTTTCTCCCGCCATCGCGATTGATCAAAAAACCACCTCGCGCAACCCGCGCTCCACCGTGGCTACCGTCACCGAGATATACGATTATCTCCGCCTGCTCTTCGCCCGCATCGGCGTTCCCTATTCTCCGGCCACTGGCAAGCCTATTGAAAGCCAAAGCGTCACGCAAATGGTGGATCAAATCCTGGCCCTGCCGGAGGAAACCAAAATCTACCTCCTCGCCCCCATTGTGCGCGGTGGAAAAGGCGAGCATCGCAAAGAATTGCTTGAAATGAAAAAAGCCGGCTTCACCCGCTTAAAACTCGATGGTGAAATCCACGATATCGACAACATTCCCCCCATCGATAAAAACAAAAAACATGATATCGAGGTCGTGGTTGACCGCCTCGTCGTCTCCAAAGAAATCGGCAACCGCCTGCCTGATAGCATCGAAACTGCTCTGCGTCTAAGCAACGGCTTGCTCTATGTTGAAATCGTCGATCTTCCGGCAAAAGCAAAAAAGAAGGGTGATATCGAAATCGGCAAAACCATCATCTTCTCAGAAAAATTTGCCTGCCCCGTTTCTGGTTTTCAAATTGCCGAAATTGAGCCCCGCCTCTTCTCGTTTAATAGCCCCTATGGCGCCTGTCCTGCTTGCGATGGTCTTGGCACAGAAATGTTCTTCGACCCGGCTCTGGTCGTGCCCAACCCTTCTCTCACCTTGGAAGAGGGTGCTATCGCTCCATGGAGCAATTCCCAAGGCAAATATTACACACAAATCCTCGAAAGCCTCTCTAAGCATTATCGCTTCCCGCTATATCGGCCGTTCGATGAATTACCTGAAGACATCCAAAACATCATCCTCTATGGCTCCGGCGATGAAATCGTCAAAATCAATTACGATGATGGCTTCCGCCAATATAAGACACAAAAACCATTCGAAGGCGTCATCCCGAATATGACGCGGCGCTGGCGTGAGACCGAATCCAGCTGGATTCGTGAGGAAATGGAGAAATACCAAAACATCACCAAATGCCGCGTTTGTGATGGTCACCGCCTGAACCAAGAAGCGCTCTGCATAAAAATCGCTGGGCAACATATCGGTGAAATTTGTTCCATGACCATTGGCCATGCAGTCGAATGGGTCGATAACCTACCGAAAAAACTCTCGCCCACGCACCGCAAAATCGCCGAACGCGTACTTTTGGAGCTCAAGCGCCGCCTGGGCTTCCTCAATAATGTCGGCCTAGATTATCTCACCCTCGCGCGCAAAGCCGGCACGCTTTCCGGCGGAGAAAGCCAGCGTATCCGCCTCGCCTCACAAATCGGCTCGGGCCTCAGCGGCGTGCTCTACGTGCTTGATGAGCCCTCTATCGGCCTCCACCAATGCGATAACAAACGCCTGCTCGATACCTTAAAAGAACTCCGTGGCCTTGGAAACACGGTCATCGTCGTTGAGCATGATGAAGAAACTATGCGCAGCGCTGATCACCTCATCGATATCGGCCCTGGCGCTGGCGTGCATGGCGGTCAGGTGATTGCCGAAGGTTCACCCGCCCAGGTCATGAAAGTAAAAGACAGCACCACCGCGCAATATCTCCGTGGTGAAAAAAGCATTACCGTGCCTGCCCAGCGTCGTAAAGCGCGTAAAGACCGCAAGATTACCATCGTTAATGCCCACGCCAACAACCTACAAAACGTTACCGTCGATATTCCGCTAGGTCTCTTTTCTTGTGTCACAGGCGTTTCTGGCGGCGGTAAATCCAGCCTCATCATTCAAACACTCTATCGCGCCATCGCACAAAAGCTGCACCACGCGCGCAAGAAGCCTGGTAAACACGATCACATCGAAGGCCTTGAATACATCGATAAAATCATCGAAATCGACCAATCCCCCATCGGCCGCACCCCGCGCTCTAACCCCGCTACCTATGTCGGCGCCTTTTCACCAATCCGTGATTGGTATGTCAGCCTACCTGAATCCAAAGCCCGTGGCTATAAGCCTGGTCGCTTTTCCTTTAACGTTAAAGGTGGGCGCTGTGAAACCTGCCAGGGCGATGGCGTTATTAAAATCGAAATGCACTTCCTGCCGGATGTCTACGTCAAATGCGATGCTTGCCAAGGCAAGCGCTATAACCGCGAAACCCTGGAAATTACCTATAAAGGTAAATCCATCGCTGACGTGCTCGAGATGACCGTTGAAGACGCCCTCGCATTCTTTAGCAAAATTCCACTGGTGCGAGAAAAACTCCACGCATTAAATGAAGTGGGACTCGGCTATATCAAGCTCGGCCAATCTGCTACCACTCTCTCCGGTGGTGAAGCGCAGCGGGTCAAGCTTGCCAAAGAACTGTCTAAAAAATCCACTGGTCGCACCCTCTATATCCTCGATGAGCCAACCACCGGCCTCCACACCGACGACATCAATAAGCTTCTCGGTGTGCTCCATAAAATTGTCGATGCCAACAACACCATGATTGTGATTGAGCATAATCTTGATGTCATCAAAACCGCGGATTGGGTTATTGATATTGGCCCTGGCGGCGGTGAAAAAGGGGGAAAAATTGTGGCGGAAGGCACGCCGGAGCAAGTGGCAAAAAACAGCAAAAGCGTCACCGGTAAATTCATAAAACCCTTGTTGGAGCAGAAAAAAGCGGCATAAAATAACCTTATGCCCACCCCCACCATATACACTATCCCGCCGCGCTTTTCTTTCATTGATGCGCTCGCGGCTGGCGTTATAGAACGCTTCGGGGATGATCCGCTCACCTTCTCCCGCCTTAGAATTTTTCTTCCCAATCGCCGCTCCTGCGAGGCGCTCCACCAGGCCTTGCTCCAGCATAAATCCGGCGCCCCCACTATCCTCCCACACATCAAAGCTATCGGCGATATCGATGCAGAAGAAACCGAGCTCTTCCAATACGATTTTTCTTCTGAACTCCGCACCACCTCGCCGCAGGATATCATCACCCCTGTCCAAAAACGTTTGCTTCTCAGTAACCTCATTCAGCAGTGGCATAATACACAGGAACAAAAAGCCATCACTACCGATCACGCCACCCGCCTCGCCATTGATCTTGCGCGTTTCCTTGATGAAATGGCGCGCGAAGAATGCGATACCAGCGCTCTAAAAAACATTGTGCCAGAGGAATTAGCAGAGCACTGGCAACTCACCCTAGATTTCCTCGAGTTTCTCTCTCAAGAATGGCCGACCACCCTCACTGCACAGCAAAAAATAGACCCCATTCACCACCGTAATGCGCTGTTACACGCGCTTGCAAACACCTGGCAGGAGCATCCACCTGCCTATCCCGTTATCGCCGCTGGCTCTACGGG
>JANQQO010000228.1 GCA_028289305.1 Rickettsiales bacterium
CGGGTCGCGATAATCGGTCTCGGTCTCAAAATCTCCGCCAAAGGTGGTTTCCGGGTAAAATGCGAAGGCCGGCGTGTAGAGCGCCCCGTCATAGCGCAGCAGCAGCGGTTTATCATTCGCCACCAATTCCGCCACCAGCGAGATACTAAACAAGAATAGAAACAGCCATAAACTCACCCAGCCGCGGCGATTTGCACGAAATAACCGCCACCGCCGGCGCAATAGAGGAGAAACCATCATGCCTCCGTTCTAACGCATTTGCCGCGCAAAACCCACCCCAAAAATGCGCCGTTCGTCCATATTTTTGTTGCTGAGTCGGCCCCACATGCTACTCTGCCGCCCATGCCAGACACTTCTCCAGCCTTGCTCGATGTGCGCAATCTCTCTGTGTCGTTTCGTACGGTCACAGCTGAGGGCAAGCGTGCCACTATTCCGGCCGTCACCAACGCTTCCTTCACCATCAACCCCGGCGAAACACTGGCGCTGGTCGGCGAAAGCGGCTCGGGCAAATCCGTCACGGCCCTCTCGCTCATGAAGCTTCTGCCTTATCCTTCCGCCTTTCATCCCTGCGGCCAGGTATTGTGGCATGGCCGCGATATTCTGCGCCTAAGTTCGCGCAAGCTGCGTGCGATACGCGGTGAGGAAATCGGCATGATTTTTCAGGAACCGCTCTCTGCGTTAAACCCGCTGCACACGATCGAGCGCCAGATCAAAGAGGCGATCACCCTGCATCACCGGGTTGATCGCCACTCTTTGCTCGACCGCGTGCATCACCTGCTGCGCCTGGTGGGGTTAGAGGAGCTCGAAAATCGTCTCTCTGCCTTTCCCCACGCGCTTTCCGGCGGGCAGCGCCAGCGCGTGATGATCGCCATGGCGCTTGCTAATAAGCCGGATCTGCTGATCGCCGATGAGCCCACCACCGCGCTCGATGTCACCGTACAAGCACAGATCTTAGAGGTGCTACAAAAGTTAAAAGAAGAGTTAAATATGGCACTCCTGCTCATTACTCATGATTTAACCATTGTGGAAAATATGGCGGATCGCGTCGCTATCATGCAGGAAGGCACGCTCGTCGAACAGGGCGACACCCGTCGTATTTTCACCCAGCCGCGTGATCGTTACACCAAGCATTTGCTGGGCTCCGCACCCAAAGGCGGTCCGGTGCGTGCGACAAAAACCGCTCCTACCCTTGTTGAAACGCGCAATCTTTCGGTGCGCTTCCCGATCAAGCACGGTGCCTTTGGTCGCACCCGGGGTTTCGTCACCGCCGCGGATGCGATTTCGCTCCGCATCAAAAAAGGCCATACGCTCGGCATTGTCGGCGAGAGCGGTTCGGGCAAATCCACCCTCGCACTCGCGATCCTGCGCCTTATTCAATCAAGCGGTGTTATTAAAATTGACGGGCAGGAGATCCAGGATTGGAAAGGGAAAGAGCTGCGCCAGCTGCGTCAACACATGCAACCCGTGTTTCAAGATCCTTTCGCCAGCCTCAATCCCCGCCTCACCATCGCGCAAGCCTTGCAGGAAGGCATTCGCGCCCATGCGACGCATTTGGAAGATCCGGCCAATCACGATATCGACCAAGCGCTGGTTGATGTTGGACTCGACCCTTCGGTTAAACATCGCTACCCGCATGAGTTTTCCGGCGGGCAGCGCCAGCGTATCTGCATCGCCCGCGCGCTGGTACTACGCCCAGAGCTTATCCTGCTCGATGAGCCGACCTCCGCGCTCGATCTCTCGACCCAATCCTCCATTCTGACACTGCTGAAAGATCTGCAGAAAAGCTACAATTTAACGTATCTGTTTATAAGCCATGATCTGCGGGTGATCCGCACTATTGCGCATGATACACTGGTGTTGAAAGGTGGAAAAATCGTCGAATATGGCCCGACAAACACCATCCTCTCCCGCCCCAAACACCGCTACACCAAGTCGTTAATCAAAGCCGCCACACTAAAGTAATGGCCGACAGAGGGTGTGAACAACCCTACATAGTGTCACAGATAATAGCTTTTTGTTTTCACAGCAGTACTAGGAGCGAAGCAGCGAGGCGCGCGGAACGTACACTCTACGTACTTGAGCACGCCGAGTCTGCAATGCGACGACGTAATGCACAGAAAACAGAAAGCTATTACATGTGGATGGCGCGCTTGGCCACAGCCAACGCCGCCTCCTTTACCGCTTCGTGTAGATCCGGGTGTGAATGGCAGGTGCGCGCGATATCCTCCGCACTTGCCTTGAATTCCATGGCAAGTGCAGCTTCGGCGATCATCGTCCCGGCTTGCGGCCCAATAATATGAATGCCGAGCACCTCATCCGTTGTTTTATCCGCCAGAATCTTCACAAATCCCTCGGTTTTGCCCACGGTACGCGCACGGCTATTGGCTTTGAACGGGAATTTCCCGGTGGCGTATTCTCTGCCCGCAGTTTTAAGCTGCTCCTCGGTCTGGCCCACGCTTGCCACTTCAGGATAGGTATAAATCACCCCGGGCACTAAATCGTAATTCACATGCCCGGCTTGCCCCGCAATGCTTTCCACGCAAGCAATCCCGTCCTCTTCAGCCTTGTGCGCGAGCATCGGTCCGGCGATTACATCACCAATCGCGTAAACCCCATCCACATTGGTTTTGAAATGCGCATCCACCACGATGCGCCCACGCTCATCGGTAGCCACCCCCGCCTCTGGCAAACCAAGATTATCGGTGTTCGGCACCCGGCCAATACACACCAGCACCACATCGGCTTCAAGCTTCTGTGTCTTGCCGCCAGCGGCCGGCTCAACCGACAGGTTCACCTTCTTGCCACTCACCGTTGCCTTGGTGACTTTATGCGCAAGCAAAAATTCCATGCCCTGTTTTTCCAGGATTTTTTGGAATTCGCGGCTCACCTCGCCGTCTTGCCCCGGCACAATATGGTCCATATATTCCACCACCTGCACAGCTGCCCCGAGCCGACGCCACACCGAGCCAAGCTCCAGCCCAATCACGCCGCCACCAATCACTACGAGCTTTTTCGGCACCGCAGAAAGCGCCAGCGCCCCGGTCGAGGACACGATGCGTTTTTCATCAATTGTCACACCCGGCAGCTCGGCCACTTTTGAACCAGTTGCTATAATAATGTGCTTGGCCTTCACCGTCGATAATTCGCCTTTTCCACCAGCTGGTTTAACAGCCACCTGCCCGGCTGCCATCACAATGCCATGGCCTTTGATATACTCCACCTTGTTTTTTTTCAGCAGCATCTCCACACCTTGGGTCAGCCCCGTCACTGCTTCTTCCTTATTTTTCTGCATCGCTTTGATGTCCGCCGCCAGCTTCTCCGCCTTAATACCGTGCGCAGCGCCATGCTCCTTCAGCTCCTCAAACAGCTCTGAGGAATGCAGGAGCGCCTTAGAAGGAATACAGCCCACATTCAAACACGTACCCCCGAGCGCCCCGCGCTCTTCGATACACGCAGTTTTAAACCCGAGCTGCGCGGCACGAATCGCCGCCACATAACCGCCCGGCCCGCCGCCAATCACCACAATATCATACTCTGTCATAACGTCCCTTTCTTGTTTTATCCCTCCCCCAGTAGGGGGGAGGCTAGGAGGGGGGCAAGTAATGA
>JANQQO010000175.1 GCA_028289305.1 Rickettsiales bacterium
AGGCGCGCTGTGTGGGGCGTGTATCGCTGATCCCCCGCCCTTTGACCGAGCGCGTAGTGCCATGCGCTATGACACGCATAGCCGCGGGATGATCTTGCGCTTTAAATATGGCGATCAGCTGCATGCGGTGCAGAGCTTTGCCGAATGGCTGCTGCGATTGGGTGCGCCGTATTTTACGGAAGATTCGGTGATCGTGCCAGTACCGCTACATCGCAAACGCCTGTTCACACGGCGTTATAACCAGGCAGCACTCTTGGCGTCTGCGGTGGCAAAGCGTAGCGGGCTGCCGTTCCTGCCGCAAGCGCTGCTGCGCAAACGGCATACGCCGCCACAGGCGGAGCTATCACGCGAACAGCGTGTGGCGAATGTGAAGGGGGCGTTTGTAGTGCATCCGCGCCATGCCGTGCATTTCCGCGAAAAACATGTTATACTGGTCGATGATGTGATGACCACCGGCGCAACGATACGCGAATGCGCGCGCGTGCTGAAAAAAGCGGGGGCTAAAGAGGTGACGGTGCTCACCATCGCACGC
Source organism: Rickettsiales bacterium (assembly GCA_028289305.1). Lineage (GTDB taxonomy): Bacteria > Pseudomonadota > Alphaproteobacteria > Rickettsiales > JANQQO01 > JANQQO01. The sequence continues at coordinate 533 of JANQQO010000175.1, forward strand.
ACGGTGGAAGGAGAGTGAGCAATGCATGATATGAGGCAAAAGCCAGATGATACGCTGATCGCCGCCTGTGTGCAGATGGCAAGCGGTGATAATATGGATGCGAATATTGAAAAAGCGCGTGGGTTTATTGCTGAGGCGGTGAAGCAAAACGCGCAGCTGATTGCTTTGCCTGAGCATGTGGCGCTCCGGGTGAGCAGTGATAATGAGTGGGCAGAGAAAAGTGATTTTACGCAAGATACCCACCCGGCGGTGCAGGCGTTTCAGGAGACAGCGAGTGAACACAGCGTGTGGCTGCTGGTGGGTTCGGTTGCCGTGCGTGAGCCAGGGCAGGAACGTTTCTCCAACCGCTCCATATTGATCAATGACAAGGGTCAGATTGCGGCAACCTATGATAAGATGACGCTGTTTGATATGGATCTAACGGCGCAGGGCGGCAAAAAATATGAAGAATCAAAGACATTCCAGCCTGGCGATAGCCCCGTAGTAGCTGAAACACCTTGGGGGCTGATTGGTATGACCATTTGTGCTGATATACGTACGCCAGAAATATATAACGCATTGGCGCGTGCAGGTGCAGATATTATCACCGTGCCGGCAGCGTTTACCTATCAAACGGGTACAGCAGGTGTGTGGAAAGAAAAGCTAGAAGAAAGGTTTGCGGAAACACAAGCCTATATTTTAGCACCCGGCATGGTGGATCCTCCCGGTGTGGAACCATCACTTTACGGACATTCGATGATTTTGGGTGAGCTATCCCCAGAACAAGGCGGAATAATGAAAGAAATGGATGGCGAACAAGAGGGTATTATTACCGAGGCGCTCAATATAAAGGCATTGAGAGAGTGTAGAAACCTAGCATTAACCGAAGAGGGCGCCAGTATGACCGCAACGCGCATATCTATGCTAGGATCCACCCGTGCTGCGGTGAGGCAGAACACCCCTTTTGCACGCTAGAGGCTTCTTTTATGTATCAATGTGTTGCTCTTTTTGATAAATAGATGCCTATGAAGATACGCAAAGGCGAGCCGTTTGAATCCCGCACCTTGGCATATATGCTTGCCGTGGTGGCGGGGGTGTTTCTGGTAGCGGCGTTTTATGTATACCGCTATATATATTATGACGACCCTCATATTTCTCTACGCTATGTGCTCAATTTACTGAATGGAGACGGGATGACTTGGAATCCCGGCGAGCGCGTAGAGGGCTATACCAATTTTCTCTGGATCATACTAGTCACCGTATTGGCATTTTTTGGCATGGACCCGATAGTAGCAACGCGCGTATTGGGCACGGTATCTTATGCCGCGCTTTTTGCCCTATGTGGACGGTATTTCTATAAAGAGCTCTATGATGCACCGCGTGTGAAGGGGCGTAAGGCATCAGATCAGCAAGATAAACTGCTGGTGATCACCCTGTCGATGGTGTTGTTGATATCAGAACCGCTGGTTGGCTGGAGCTTGGGAGGGTTAGAGGCCAATCTCTTTGCGCTGCTTATTACGGCGGGTGTTCTGATGGTAATCACCATATTTCACTATAGTGACCCGGGTAAGGACACGTATAGAGCGTTCTTAGCGGCGCTGTTATTTGCCTCAGCAAGTCTAACCCGGCCTGAGGGTGTACTGTTCTTTGGTATTAGCGGGTGCTTCCTAGCCGGGTTTTTCTTATCCAAACGCCAGCTTTTTAAAAATTGGCGACCGGATACCGGGTTTTACGTCGCTGCGTGTTTTGGTGCCATGTTTCTATTGGTTATCGGACCCTATCTCGCTTGGAAATACTGGTATTTCGGGGATATTTTACCCAATACCTATTATGTGAAATCTTATGGGTATGAGCTGGGTAATTACCTGTTAATAGAGGGGTTGCGCTATTATTTAGCCTATATTTTCTCGCCACCTTTCATACCAGCCATCATGGTTTATTGTGCTGTTTTTCTGAGCCGCACCCGAGCGTGGAGCTGGCCGGTTTCATATATCATGGCGCTATTTGTTATTTTTTCTGTCTATGTTGTGCAGACCGGTGGAGATTTCATGTCACATCTGCGCTTTCTTGTTCCCACGATTCCATTAGCAGCTCTGACCGTGTTCTTTACACTATGTACAATGCTGAAAAATAAGCGGATCCAACTTTTAAAGGATGTAGCGATTGTTTTTTTGGTCGCAATCTTTTTGCAATTTGGGACTTTAAACAAAAGAGGTTTTTCCCGTGGGGCGATGGGGGGAAATATCATCGCAGATTATATAGGGGATCATTGGCCGCGTGGTTCAGTCGTTGCTCTGAATGGGGTAGGAGCAACACCCTACAGGGTACCAGATAACTACTATATTGATATGTTGGGTTTGGTGGATAAGCATATCGCTCGGCGCAAAATAGATAAATTACAAGCCCCTTTGCAGCTTGCGGTAGGTCACCTTAAAGGGGATGGTGCCTATGTGCTCTCCCGCAAACCGGACTATATTATTTTCTACCATTCTTGGGGAGAATCTGCTCATAGGGCGCCGTTTTTATCCGGCTGGGAGATGAAACAGTTGCCAGAATTTTGGGAGAGCTACGAAAAGAAACAGGCGTGGATTGACGTGCGACCATCGCTGCGGTGGATGTTAAAAGAAGAAATTGAAGCGCAGAAACGCCTTTCTCGCATCAACAGAGCACGTGCTTCTATTGCGCAGTATAAAGACGGAAAGTTACTATTCACCTATTACCAGCGGGTGAAATAGCCTCCTTACGTATCGATATGTTGTTTTTCGTCGCGTTCGTGGCGTTCTTGCGCGGCGATGCTGAGCGTGGCGATGGGGCGCGCTTCTAGGCGCTTAAGGCCGATAGGGTCGCCGGTTTCTTCGCAATAGCCATATTCACCGCGTTCAATACGTAGCAAGCCTTGGTCGATTTTGTTGATGAGCTTGCGATAGCGATCGCGCGTGCGCAGCTCGAGCGCGGTTTCGCTCTCTACGGTGGCGCGGTCGGTGATGTCAGGCTCGTTCCAGTTTTCCTCACGCAGGTGATCGAGCGTTTCGTTGGATTCTTTTAACAGCTCATCGCGCCAGGCCTCAAGCTTCTGGCGGAAATATTCGACCTGCTGGTCGTTCATATATTCTTCTTTTTCACTAGGGGTATACCCTTTGGGTAGGGTTGGGCGGGCGTTTTTTTCCTGCTTTTTTTGGGGCTTTGCGGCCATAATTCCCTCGTTTCTGGTGATTAGGGGAGGGGCAATATAGGCAAAGGCAGGCGAATGTGCAAGTGTTTTTAGAGGGAATAGGGTGTTGGGAATAGGGAATAGTAAGGGATTAGGCTTTAGGGATTGGGGATTAGGAAAAGCGTCATCCTCACCGAGCCATGCATGAAAAGCATGGCGAAGGTGGGGATCCAGTATTACCTTGCTGTATGTCTGGATC
>JANQQO010000181.1 GCA_028289305.1 Rickettsiales bacterium
AACGCAGCCGAAACATGGGGGGTAACGCTGCGTTAGTCGACTGTTTACTACCTAGCGGTATAATGCGCCAGGCACCTGGTAATACGATACACCGGGTGCGGCAACCATACCGCCTTGCATCACATAGGATGGCTGCGGTACAGCAATCGCTGTTGCTGGTGCAGCAGCGGCATGATTCACCCGTCGATCCTGGTTATCGCAATCCAGAATTTCGTAAATGCGGTTGAGGTATTCAATGCGTGCGTCCGAGGCGCCAATCGCGTCTTCTGCGCTCACATAAGTAGAAATATACCCCAATGGCATCAATAAGCTTTTCAGCTGTGGGCCTTTGTTCTTCTCCGCTGTGCGGCGATAGAACTCGGCTTCGTTTACTTCCAGCATGACTTCTTTACAGCTGAGTGATTTATCCTTCTTCTGTAAAGAAACCACTTTGGTAGATTTTTGGCCTGCGCAGGCAGATAACAGCACTGCTGCTGCGAAAACCATCGTCATTTTATATAATACAGACATATCCCAAGCTCCCATTCTAGTTAGATATGCATAGTTAGACGTATGTCTCTAACAACGACCCCCCGAATGCGTTTTCTGCACTCAATTTTTTACTGTACCTAAAAAAGGTTAAGAAAAAGTTAAGAAACCGGATATTTTTTACATTTCTGTATTTTTTTTATGCTAGGCTTAATACTACCATGATGATGAAAATAGTGGTTTGCTTGCTATTGCTGGGGTTTTTTTCTAGAGTCTGAAGCGTATGAAATACCGTTTTTCTGATACCAAAAAGCTGAAGCGGGACGATCGGGAGTTTGTGCGCCGGCGCCCGGCGACAATTACCTGGTATGTGCTGGGCAGTATTGGGATTGCATTTTTGGTGATTTTGGGGGCGGGCTTCAACACCAAGCATCTGGGCGAGCTGGATTTTATCAGCCTGGTGGTGGGTGTGTTCGGCATGTTATTCCTGATTGCGGGATTCTTGCTGTGGCGTATCCATGATTTATTGATGGTGGGGGAATTTGAGAATGCGATGTTTGCCGGCGGAGCCAATGCCGGTGCGGAGTTTTGCATTATTATACGCGATACCGGCGATGTGGCGTATATCAGCCCGGGATTCCATAAATTTTTCAAGCCCGATAGCAGCCGGATTTCTGAAGGGCTGGGCTGGCTGCTCTCCTCGATGGGGATGCAGGAAGCGGATAAAGACGGGATTATTCGCGCGATGCAGGAGAAAAAGCGCACGCAGGTAGCGTTTGAGTTTACCGATTTGCTGGGATTTGTGCGCAAGGTGGTGCTGATGGTGGAGCCGATTGCGCGGCCGGCCGGGTATAGCATCGTAAAGGCGGTGCGCCAGAAGGAGGCCGGGGAGCTCGATCCAAATGTGCTGGAAACGGGCGGGATGAGCATCATCACCCAGTTTTTGGATTATGTGCCCTGGGGTGGGTATATCACCGATCAGAAGGGAAATTTTCTTTATATCAATCGCTCGCTGGCGGAGTTGCTTTCGTTTAAGACGCCGGAGATTCTGATGCAGAATCACCCGCAATTTCACGATATTGTGTTTGGCAGTGAGGGCATTGGCGGTGAAGGCTTTGATGCGAGCTGGGATGGCGAGCTGGCGCTGAAGAATGTGCATCGCACGCCGGTGAAGGTGCATGTGCGGCAGATATTGCTGATTGGGGCAGATGGAATGTCGCATTTGAAATGTGGGCTGGTGTTCTTACCCGAAGACAAGGAGGATTATGCGCCGCCACCGCCAGATCCAGCAGCGACCGCAGCGAATTGGCATACGCTGATAGATGGTTCGCCGCTGCCGATGGGGATGGTGGATAGCCGCGGGATTGTGATGCATAGCAATGCGGGATTCTGTGTGCTGGCAGGCAAGCCGGAGAAGGAGATTAGCGGTTGGTCGCTGTTAAGCCATGTGGATGAGACCTCGCGCCCGGCGGTGAAGGCGCTGTTTTACGGGCCGGAGAACACACCCGGCGTGCCGCTAAAGCCGGTGGATGTTACATTGACAGGAGAAAGACAGATCACCGTAGCGCTGTATATTACAGCGATGCAGGTGGAAGAGGGTGAGGCACCGCATTATCTGGTTTATATGATTGATGTGACCGAGATGAAGAATCTTGAGCTGCGCATGGTGCATTCGCAGAAAATGCAGGCGGTGGGCCAGCTTGCTGGTGGGATTGCGCATGATTTCAATAACCTGCTGACGGCGATGACCGGGTTTTGTGATTTGCTGCTGATTCGTCACCCCGCGGGCGATCCTTCCTTTGCGGATATTATGCAGATTAAGCAGAATGCGAACCGTGCGGCGAATTTGGTGCGGCAATTACTAGCGTTTTCACGCCGGCAGACGCTGCAGCCGGAGATTATCGATGTCACGGATACGTTGGCGGAGCTGTCGAATCTGATTCGGCGGCTGATTGGCGAGAATATCGAGCTGGATATTCAGCATGCGCGAGATCTTTATTTGGTGAAGGTGGATCAGGGGCAATTCGAGCAGGTGATCATCAATCTGGCGGTGAATGCGCGCGATGCGATGTCTGATGGTGGAACGCTGACGATTAGCACTAAGCCAGTGACGATTGGGCCGGAAAACCCGGTGGATCCCGCGCTTATCGCGGCGGATCAAGATAATCCGATTGCCGATGGGGAATATACGCTAATTGAGGTGGCGGATACCGGGCATGGGATTCCTAAAGAGACGCTTGCGAATATTTTTGAGCCGTTTTTCTCGACCAAAGAGGTGGGCTCTGGCACCGGGCTTGGTCTGGCAACGGTGTATGGCATTGTGACGCAGACTGGCGGGCATATTTATGTGCAGAGCGAAGAAGGCAAGGGCACCACATTCTGCATTTTCTTGAAGCGGGCGAGTGAAGAGGAGGTGGCAGCTTCTGAGACGGTATTCGCTAAGGATGAAAAGGGCGAAACCAAGGATTTGACCGGGGCGGGGAATATTCTGCTGGTGGAAGATGAAGATCCGGTGCGGATTTTCAGCGCGCGGGCGCTTAGGAATAAAGGCTATCAGGTGCTCGAGGCCGATTGTGGAGAGGCGGCGCTGGCGCTGATGGAAGAGCGCGGCGATGAGGTGGATTTGATTGTGACCGATGTGGTGATGCCGGGCATTACAGGGCCGACCATGGTTGAGGATATCTTACGGCGCTGGCCGGATATGGCGGTGACCTTCATTCCGGGCTATGCGGAGGATGCGTTCTTAAAAACCTATGGCAGCGAGCGGCGCTTCCACTTTCTGCCGAAACCCTATACGCTCAAGCAGCTGGCCGGTAAGGTGAAAGATGTGATGGATGAGGGGGATTAGCGTGTGATGGGATTGTCACGCCCCTGTTCTGGGCCGAGCTCACCTGTGATGATGGGTTCGATGAACCTTCTGGGATAAGCGAGACGAAAACTGCCATTCACTTCACGAATGATGGGGTTTCGTGGATCTTCAATATTATCATGGTGAAACATAGCAGGAAAACGTAATCCCTCCGTTACATACATCTTCCCATGTGCCCGCTCTTCTGAGTAGGAACGGTGATGTGTGTAATACATGCCGCCTTTCTTTTCAAATGACTTAAGGCATTCAGCCAAACTTTCTTTTTTAGATTCTAGATTTTTTATCATTTCTTGAAATTCTGGAGAACGTTGCAGAGAAACGCCTTGGTCGAGCTCAAGGAATATCATAAAGAAAGAATCTTGTCCGGGAGGTAATACTAAATTTTCTGGTGAAAAATCAGGCAATTTCTCCTGTGCTTCTTCAAAAAACTCCGAAGTGTCTTTTTCGCATTCCACAAAACCGAAATTTTTTACTTGATCGTGAAAGTGAAAGTTTAAACCACCAGATAGAAAAGATAGTACTGTCTTGGCCTTTTGTTCAGAGTAAAAGATTGGATTAATAACATAGTTTCTATCGAGGATGTCTGTACCGCTTAGTGTTTTTTCTACAAACACGCTTTCTCCAGTACACAGCGTATCAAGAACAGCAATCATGCTGTCGTAGAATCCGCTGGGCTGTTCGTATATTTGCACTATTTTACCCCTTTTTTTCTGTCATCTTGGGGAGTGTAGCACAAAAAGGTTAAGAAAGGGTTAAGGGGTTTGGGGGCTAGCTATCCAAGGCGAGTAGTTCTTCTATTGTGTGTGTGAGTGTGGTGAGGCAGGCGGGGGAGGACATGCGGTGGTCGCCGCGTTTAATCAGCTGCAGGGTGACGTCGTCGCTGGCGAGTTTGTCCATGAGGGTGAGTGCGGTTTTGGTGGGCACTTCGGTATCCTGCAGGCCGTGCAGTAGGCGCACCGGGCAGGTGAGCGGAATAGTATCACGCAGCAGCAGGTGATCGCGCGCCT
>JANQQO010000234.1 GCA_028289305.1 Rickettsiales bacterium
CCAAATGCTCGAGTACATCGCCATAAACCAGGCAATCCACCTCGCCTTTTTTGATGCCCAATTTTGCCAGATCCAGCGTTTCCACATCGCCCGTCAGCACCTTATCCGCATGCTCCCGCGCCCGCTTAGCCATATCGGCATTCACTTCCACGCCCACATAGCGGCATGTCGGGTTAAACTGCTTATATGCAGCCGCCAGCGCACCCGCGCCACAGCCAATCTCCAGCACCACCTTGGCATCGCGCGGAATCACCCGCAACACATCCGGGTTCGCCCGGTTATAATAACGCTCTGTCATAATTTCACCATCACCTGCAGTCATTCCTGCGTAGGCAGGAATCTCTTCCTCCCCAATCACAGACGTTGCAAAAGAGATCCCCGCCTCTCGCCGCGCAAGCGCTGGCGCAGCGGGCCGCGGGGATGACGTTATAAAAAACACTCTAACCGTGTGTTACAAATTGCTATATACCCCAGCCATCCCATGATGCAAAGTGCAAAAGCATGTAGTCGTTTGTAAAACGACTATCAAAATCAGCTTCGTAAACGCTGATTTTGTGCCGCGTAGCGAGCGAAACGATTTTATTTTCATACATAAAAATAAAATCACACCTGCATATTTGTCACCACGCCCTCTTTTCTGTACGATAAGAATAACGATTAACGAGTAACCATTAACGATTAACGCAATAATGACCAACAACGCTATCCCCTGGCATGAATGGAATCCTGGGTTGGATAATGACGACCAACCCCTAAAAGCCGTGCGCGATACCTTGCCTGGCGCCCCGCCGGAGGAAATCAGTTGGCTCGTCCGCCTCATGGAAAATCCCGAATCCCCCCTCGCCCTCACCGGCGCGGTCTCGCTCGAGCGGCATGATTGCATCCACATCCTCCTCGGACGCGGCCTGCTCAATCAAGACGAAGCCTTTGTCATCGGCTACACGATGGGCACTGCAAAACAAGATCTCCGCGCCTTTGAAATCTTTCTCTTTAAAAAAGTCGCGCGCCATCTCTATCCCACGCCTTACCGGCTCACCAAAGCAGATCTCAAAGCCTATCAGCTGGGCGTTGCCGCCGGCCGTGCCGCAAAAGCGCATAAAATCTACGACTTCCCCTTCGAAGACCATGATAACACGCCCCTAGGCGAGCTGCGCACACTCGCAGGTGTCGATAAAACTGCGCTCCGCACCGCCTATGCGGAAGAAAAGAACCTCCTGCCTGATACCAAAGCCAGCCAGCACCTACCCCTTTAGACGAGTATATAGCAATAATTCCTCCCCCTTGACGGGGGAGGCTAGGAGGGGGTGACTATTTATATTACCTATCACCCTCCCCTACCCCCTCCCGTCTAAGGGAGGGGAATAAAGCATGCGGATTACCCCTTGATCTCGCGGCCATTTCGCGTATGGTGGTCCCCATGTCTGAATGGCTCGATAGTCTCACAACCGATGCTGGTGTAAGTCTGGATGGTAGCGGCCTGTGGATCCAGGTCTTTGTTATCATCTTCCTCACGCTGCTCGCGAGTTATTTCGCGAATCGTGCGCTCACTCATCTGCATAAAAAGCTCGAAAAAACCCGCACTATGTGGGATGACGCGCTGGTACATGCCGCGCGCCGGCCTTTGCGTATGCTGGTCTGGCTGGTCGGTATTACCTATGCTATCAGCCTCATTCATGAACAATCTGATCTTGAAATTTTTGCTGCTGCTGAACCTATTCGTAGCGTCGGCGTCATTGCACTTATTGGCTGGTTCTTGCTGCGCTTCATTCGTGAAGGCGAAAAAACCATCATCAGCGGAAAAGAAGCCCGTGGCGAAGAAGTAGACCGTACAACCATCGATGCCGTCTCCAAGCTTTTACGCATTTCCGTTACCATCACCGTGGCGCTCATCGCCCTACAAACCCTGGGCTTTAGCGTCAGCGGCATCCTCGCCTTCGGTGGTGTCAGCGGTGTCGCAGTGGGTTTTGCTGCGCGCGATCTGCTCGCCAATTTCTTCGGCGCGATGATGCTCTATCTCGATCGCCCGTTTGCCGTGGGAGATTGGATTCGCTCACCAGACCGCGAAATCGAAGGCACAGTGGAAAACATTGGCTGGCGTCAAACCTGCATCCGCACCTTTGATAAGCGCCCGCTTTATGTGCCGAATTCTGCCTTCTCCACCATTGGTGTACAAAATCCCTCGCGCATGACCCATCGCCGCATTAATGAAACCATTGGCGTGCGCTATGACGATATGAGCAAGGTTAATACCATCACCAAAGATGTTGAAGACATGCTGAAGAATCATCCCGAGATAGATAACACCCAAACCCTGATGGTGCACCTCAACGCCTTTGGTGACTCCTCGGTCGATTTCTTCATCTATACCTTCACCAAAACCACAGACTGGCAGAAATACCACGAAGTCAAACAAGACGTGCTGCTCAAAATCGCTGAGATTATCGCCAAGCACGGCGCCGATATGGCCTTCCCCACCCGTACAGTACATGTCGATGCTGGCATCAGCCCCGAGCTCCAAGGCCTCGGCTTAGAGAAATAATAAAGCTTCTTAATTAATAATACCTCTCCCCCCGCTTGCGGGGGGAGCAAGTATTTCTTGGCGAAGTATAAGCCTAGAAATACTGAGGGGGGTGTCCTCTAATACCCTAAATACACCCCCTCCAGAAATCTAAGGAATGAAACATTCCTTAGATTTCTGGAGGGGGTGTATTTAGGGTATTAGAGGGCACCCCCCTCAGTATTTCTAGGCTTATACTTCGCCAAGAAATACTTGCTCCCCCCGCA
>JANQQO010000225.1 GCA_028289305.1 Rickettsiales bacterium
CCTCGCCCTTTGCTATCTACCATTTCGGGCATTATTCGCCGTATAGTATTGCGGCGAATCTGGTGGCGATCCCGCTGGCGAGCTTGGTGGTGATGCCGAGTGCGCTGCTCGCCATGGTATTGATGCCGCTGGGGCTTGAGGTAGTGGGTCTTGCGCCGATGGGGCTTGGGATTCACGCGATTATTACGATTGCCGATACGATCACCACCTTGCCGCATGCGCATAGCGTCTTGCCCTCGCCGCCGCCGCTGGCGCTCGGCATCATTACGCTTGGGGGGATATGGCTGTGTTTATGGCGGGGCAGGCTGCGCCTGTTAGGCCTAGCGCCGATTGTGCTAGGGCTGGTGATAAGCCAGTTCACCACCCCGCCAGATATGATTTTGGATGAGAAGGGAAAGCTGTTTGCGCTGCGCGCGGGTGATGGGCAGCTCGTGTTTTCCTCGCGGCGTGCGGCGCGCTATGCCCGCAATACCTGGCTGCAGCATGCGGGCCAGAAAACCGCGGAGGTGAGCCTTAAAGAGCTTGCAACCAGCCATGCGCATCTGCAGGAGCATCAGGGCGTGGTGCTGCAATGTAGCGAGGCGCGCTGTGACTATCAGGCACGTGGGCAGCAAGTGGTGCTGTTTCGCCTGCCGCCGAGTGCGCCGGAGTGGAAAAATGCCTGCAACAACGCTGATTTTGTTATAATACTTGCGCCTTACCGCGCAGAATGCGATAACATTCCTACGTTGGATACGGCAGCGCTGGCACAATACGGCACGCATACACTATGGATAGACGAGTCAGGCATTTCGACCCATACCGTCGCGATGGCGCAGGGCAGGCGCCCCTGGAGCATGTGATATGCTTCATGCGGGTGGTGGCGCTATGGCTGTGTGCGCTGCTGATCGTGGTGCCGCAGCAGAGCTTCGCCGATAAAACCATCGTCACCGAAGCGCGGGTGGGCAGTAAGCAGCTTTTTACACGTTTTGTGCTGGGCGTGGCGGATTTGGGGCAGCATAAAGTATTTACGCTCGAGCGGCCGGATCGCCTGGTGATCGATATTGCGCATGCGGAATGGAGCGTCTCGTCGTCGCAGCTTGCGGGTGTAGCGAAAAATCCGATGGTGAAAGCCGTGCGGCATGGAAGGCCGAAGCCCGGCGTGCTGCGCGTGGTGGTGGATTTGGCTGCACCGATTCTGATTAAGAGCGATTTTGTGATTAAACCAGGGCCGAAATATCCGCTGCACCGTGTTGTGGTGGATTTTGCACGCGATAAAACTGGAGTGCCGCGCTCTACTGAGAAAACCTTGCCGTGGAAGGATACAAGGCGGGATACATCGCCCACCGTGTCGCCCACCGCAAAGACGCCGAAACCAACCTTGCGGCCGCGGCCTAAGCAATGGGCGGCAAAGCCGGTGATTGTGCTGGATCCTGGCCATGGCGGCATTGACCCGGGTGCGATTGGGCGCACTAGTCGGGTGAATGAAAAGCGCATCACCTTCCAATATGCGGTTGCGCTGAAAAACGCGCTGGAGAAAACCGGGAAATATAAGGTGGTGCTGACACGCAAAGGAGATTACTACGTGAATTTACGCGATCGGGTGCGCAAGGCGCAGCTGGCGAAGGGCGATCTGTTCATTTCGCTGCATGCCGATTCGCACCCGAATCGCAATACGCGCGGGCTTTCGGTGTATACCGTGTCGGAGAAGGCGTCAGACCGGGAGGCGGCCGCATTAGCGAAGCGCGCGAATCGTGAAGACGTGATCACAGGCGTGGATCTGACGATCGAGAGCCCGGAGGTGCGTAATATGCTGATTGATCTGGTGCAGCGCGATACGATTAATCAATCGGCGGATTTTGCCGAATTGCTGGTGCGCCAGCTCGGCAATAAGGTGAAGTTGTTGCGCAATACCCACCGTTTTGCCGGCTTTGTGGTGCTGACTGGGGCGGATGTGCCGTCAGTGTTGATTGAGCTGGGCTATCTTTCGAATGCGCGTGAGGAAAAATTGTTGCAAACCAAGGCCTACCGGAAGAAATTAGTGGCAGCAATCGCCCGCGCGATTGATACCTATTTCGTTGAACAGCGCGGAAGAGGAGCATAAGCATGGCACCACGCGCAAAACGCCCGATCAGCAAAACGCCGCAGAAGCAGAAGAAAAGCGCCTCGCGCAGTCTCTGGCGTGCCTTTTTTTATGGCAGCGCGGTGGTAGGAACGGTGCTGGTGGGCTTGGTGGTGGCGGTGTTTGCTTATTTCAGCCGCGATTTGCCGGATCACGCACAGCTGGCGGATTATAACCCTGCGGTGGTAACGCGGCTTTATGCAGCAGATGGCAAGCTGTTGGAGGAATATTCGCGGCAAAACCGCATTTTCGTGCCGATCACAGCGATGCCAACGCGGTTGAAACAGGCATTTCTAGCGGCGGAGGATAGTAATTTCTATACCCATCCTGGGGTCGATTTTTTCAGCGTGATGCGCGCGATTTCGCAGAATATCAGCCATTATATGGCGGGTAGGAATACGCTGATTGGCGCCTCGACGATCACGCAGCAAGTGGCAAAAAACATGCTGCTGACCAATGAGCGTACGCTGACGCGCAAGGTGAAAGAGGCGATTCTCGCCTTTCGTATGAGTGCGGCGTTCAGCAAAGACCGTATCTTGGAGCTGTATCTCAATGAAATTTACCTCGGTGCTGGGTCGTATGGCGTGGCTGCTGCGGCACTCAACTATTTCAACAAATCGATCGATGAGCTAACCGCAGAAGAAGCCGCAATGCTCGCTGCGCTGCCCAAAGCGCCGAGTACGTATGACCCCAGGCGCAATTATGACCGGGCGTTAGCGCGGCGTGATTGGGTGCTGGAGCGCATGTATGAAGAAAATTTCCTCACCGAGGAGGAGATGTATGTGGCGATGGACGAGCCGATTAACTTGCATAGCCGCGATGTGACCGCGACCGCCAATGCCGGATTTTTCGCCGAGGAAGTACGGCGCGGATTGGCCGATCGCTATGGGCAGGATGTGCTCTATGAAGGCGGGCTCACCGTGCTGACAACGCTGGATCCGGAATTGCAGCATATCGCGCAAAATGCGCTGCGTGATGGCTTGGTGAGCTATGATCGCCGCCATGGCTTCCACGGGCCCATCACCACGGTGAGTACTGAAGGCTGGGAAGAGCGCTTGCAACAAATGCCGCACCCGGCGGGGTTGGGCGACTGGAAGCTTGCGGTGGTGCTGAAAATTGGTGATCAGGCCGTGACCATTGGGGTGGAGGATGGCAGCACCGGGTTTATCACCTTCAAGGCGCTGAAATGGGCGCAGCAAGACACGAGCGGCACCTGGCGGAAGCCGCGCTATGTCTTGAAAAAAGGCGATGTGATCGCGGTGAAGCGCTTAGAAGCGAAGGGCAATGCTTTTGGGGTGCGCCAAGTGCCGCGGGTGAATGGTGCGATTGTGGCGATGGACCCGCATACCGGCCGCGTGCTCGCGATGGTGGGTGGGCTGACCTATAAGAGCAGTCAATTTAACCGGGCAACCCAGGCCAAGCGCCAACCCGGCTCAGCGTTTAAACCCTTTGTTTATTTAGCGGCGCTGGAAAACGGGTTTACGCCCTCCTCGCTGATCAATGATGAGCCGATCGAGTTTGAAATGGGCGAGAAGCGCCGCAAAACCACGCGCCCGCGTATGTCTGAAGCCGAACGCTTGCTCGCGGAGCTGGAGGAGGAAATGGGGCTGGAAGAGAGGAAAATCTGGGCGCCGCAAAATTATTCCGGCGATTTTTATGGCCCGACCACGCTGCGCACCGGCCTAGAGAAATCGCGCAATGTGATGACGGTACATCTGGGCTTAGCGCTTGGGATTGATAAGGTGATGGAAGTGGCGCGCCGCTTTGCGATCAGCGAAAATCCGCAGCGCAATATGGCGACCGTGCTCGGTGCGGCCGAGGTGACGTTGCTCGATGTGGTAGCGGCCTATGCGGCGCTGGTGAATGGGGGCAAGAAAGTGGAGCCCGCCTTCATCGAGCGCACGCAGGATCGCAATGGTAAAACGATTTATCGCCGCGATGCGCGCGAATGCGATAACTGCATCTTTTTTGATGAAGGTGCTATCACCACCTATAACCCGCCGCTGCTCTTGGATACGCGCGAACAGCTGACCGATCGCCGCACCGCCTATCAGATGGTCTCGATGCTTGAAGGCGTGGTGCAACGCGGTACGGGCGTGCGTGCGCATGTGATTGGCAAGCCGCTTGCCGGCAAGACGGGGACGACGAATAGCAGTAAAGACGCCTGGTTTATTGGGTTTTCGCCGGATCTGGTGGTGGGGGTCTATGTTGGGTTTGATCACCCGCGCCCGCTCGGCGAGAAGGAAACGGGGGCGTCAGTGGCGCTGCCGGTATTTGTGAATTTCATGGAGGAAGCGCTAAAAGACACGCCGGCCATCCCGTTCCGAATTCCGCCGGGCATAAAACTGGTGCGGATTGATAAGAAAACCGGGTTTTTGCCTTCTGGTGAAACGCCGCGGCGCGAGGTGATTCTCGAGGCGTTTAAATCGGGCACTGAGCCGCAGATTTCAGTAGCGCGCGATGATGTGCCGATGTATTTCACGCCGACCCCCGCCTCACAGCAAAGCGAATTTCTCACCACGCCACGCGCGCGCGACCTACCGGTTACCCGCGGCACTGGCGGCATTTATTAACCAGGTAGTTATTTACTCACCTGCCCCTTATCTGGTATAGTGTAGCCATGGGTAACGATACAGTTTTCACATCAGAGCTTTCGGATGTGCATACGTTAGTGCACAAAGTAACGGGTGATGATAATTCTCTCATCCGAAAAATTGAGACAGTGCCACTTTCTGAGCTTGATGATTTGGCACATACCTCTCTCACCATAGCACGGCCACTTCCGGAGGAGTTTTATGAAGATGTAAATATAGTGATAAAAGCTATAAGAGACCAGTTGCTCTATTTCCCAGGGGATGAGGGCCGAGGTGTTGCAGGGGAAGTAGAGGCAATTTTGGGCATCAGAACAGAAGAACCACGTATAGAGGCAAAAGATCCCTGGCGCGTGCAAATTGATTGCCCTATTCCTGTGGAAATAGCGTGTATGTTGAATGGTGGCATAGGCGCTGCAGAAAGAAGCGTCAGCTATTGGCCATTTATAAGTAATGCATTTAGAGACCATATTCGTCAGGAACATCCTCGGTTACAGCAAGAGTATGCAACGTTAGTAGGAGAAGAAGAAGCAAAAAAGAATCTTCAAGAACCTGCGGCGCAGGCTATAAAAGAGCTTGGGCGTGCTTTAAAAATTGAAAGAATTGTAACAGATGCTGTGACCAGCATGTTGCTTCTCGCCTCTGGCTCACGCTCACACGCAGCACATGTGATGGAGAATCCCCATATTGCGAAACAGGTACAAGGAGCGGCCCGTGAGCTTATGGCACTGTTAGAGAATATGGGTGTGCCTATAAAAGAGATACTGCCTCCTGGCTATACGGTTATTAAAAACCAGCAGCCTGGGCGCGGTGATGAGGGGAAAGGTGGGGCTGACGACATTGAGCGCAGCCGCTAACACCCTAACACTGGTCAAGCGCAGAAAAATCTGTTATTTCTAATCGTCATTGCGAGCGACCGTAAGGGAGCGCGGCAATCTAGTATTTTACTGGATTCCAGCTTTCGCTGGAATGACAATGCTGGATTGCTTCGTCGCCCTGCTCCTCGCAATGACGTATGAAACAGATTATATGTATATTTTATGACTTCCGATGCCGCGGTGCATAGTGAACAGATTAAGCAGTCTTTGGCGCTGCTGAGGAGGTATCTTTGACGTGGATGCCGCCGTTGCTCGCCTGGATGAAGTAAAAACCTTAACCGCTGATCCCGCGCTGTGGGAAGATCGCGAACGCGCCGAATCGCTGCTGCGCGAGCAAGATCGGCTCACCCGCCAGCTCGGCACCATCAGCGACATTGAGCGCGATCTGGAGGATCATCAGGCGCTGCTTATGCTCGGCGAAGAAGAGGGCGATACCGCCGTGGTGAAAGAGGCGGAAGCGGCACTTGCAGCGCTCGCTGCCCAGGCGAAACAGCTGGAAACCGAAGGGTTGTTTTCTGGCGAGGCCGATGCGAATGATTGTTTCTTAGAGATTCATCCCGGTGCGGGTGGCACGGAAAGCTGCGACTGGGCGGCGATGCTGCTACGCATGTATCTGCGCTGGGCGGAGCGGCATGGATTTGCTACTGAGGTGATTGAAGAACAGGCCGGCGAGGAGGCGGGTGTGAAATCGGCCACGGTGAAAATCAGCGGTGACTGCGCTTATGGCTGGGCGAAGACCGAAAGCGGCGTGCACCGCCTGGTGCGTATTTCGCCCTTTGATAGCGGTGGGCGGCGCCATACCAGCTTTGCCAGTGTCTGGGTCTATCCTATTGTTAGCGATACGATTGAGATCACGGTGGAGGATAAGGATTTGCGGGTGGATACCTATCGCGCTTCTGGTGCGGGCGGCCAGCATGTGAATAAAACCGATAGCGCGGTGCGCATCACCCATACGCCAACCGGCATTGTGGTGCAGTGCCAGAATAGCCGCTCGCAGCATCAGAATCGCGCTGAGGCGATGCGTATGCTGCGCTCGCGCCT